>JAZRPN010000136.1:0-3149 GCA_045649225.1 Clostridia bacterium
GACCTCTTCAGCCAGATACAAGACGGTAGCGTAAAAGACCTTAACATCATCGTTAAGGCGGACGTTCAGGGTAGCGTTGAGGCAGTTCGTCAGAGTCTTGAAAAGCTTTCTAATGAGGAAGTTCGTGTACGCGTTATTCACGGTGCAGTAGGTGCTATCACAGAGAGCGACGTATCTCTTGCATCAGCGTCAAATGCTATTATCGTAGGCTTTAACGTTCGTCCCGACGTAGGCGGAAGAAATGCTGCCGAAATCAACAAGGTTGAGCTTCGTATGTACCGCATTATTTACGATGCTATTGAAGAAATTCAGTCAGCTATGAAGGGTATGCTTGCACCTAAGTTTAAGGAAACAGTTATCGGTCATGCTGAAATCCGTCAGACATTTAAGGTAAGTAACGTTGGCACAATAGGGGGTTCTTACGTTACACACGGTGAAAAACAGCGTAACTGCGGCGTTCGTATTGTCCGCGACGGTATTGTTGTTCACGAAGGTGAGCTTGACTCTCTCCGCAGATTCAAGGATGACGTTAAGGAAGTTAACACAGGTTACGAGTGCGGTCTTGGATTTGTTAACTATAACGACATTAAAGAGGGCGACGTTGTCGAATGCTATATAATGGAAGAAGTTAAACAATAATACGGATGGCACCGCCATCCTTTCAACACAAAAATTTTGCTTCGCAAAACATTTTGTGTTGAGAAAAGGGCTTTCGCTCGCGCACCGCTCACCGCGGTAGCCCTTACAAGGTGTTAAAATCGAGGTACACGCCCCCGATTTTAACGGATTTTGTTGTCAAGGGGATACCCCTTAACAATCCCCTATGTGAAGTTTCCAATACAATAAAAAGGAGATTATTATGTCTTTTAAAAGAACAGACAGAATATCTGAAGAAATAAAAAAAGAACTCAGCTCAATTATCCGCGACCTTAAAGACCCCAGAATCCCGCTTATGACAAGCGTTGTAAGCGTTCAGGTCTCAAACGACCTGCGCTATGCAAAGGCTTTTATAAGCATTATGGGAACCGAAGAGGAAAAGAAAGAAACTCTTAAGGCACTCAAATCTGCCTCGGGGTATATAAGGCGTGAAATTGGAAGCAGAATAAAAATTTACTGCGTGCCCGAATTCACCTTTGTTGAAGATACAACAATCGAATATGGTGCACATATAAACGATTTGCTTAATCAAATAAAGAAAGACTGATATTTATGGTAAACGAAGTTATAAAACACCTTACAAAAAGTAAATCAGTTGCTCTTTTTGTGCATATCAATCCCGACTGGGACTGCATCGGCAGTGCCTTTGCGCTAAGGGGTGCACTGCGCTCTCTCGGCGTTTTGTGCGATATTTTCACAGAAGCTCCGATTAATGATTATCTTGGATTTATGGAAAGTGATGTTATCCCCTACAGCGAAGATGCTACAGCGCCCGACTATGAGTGCTACTGTGCGCTTGATGTAAACAATGCAGACAGAATTGGAAGCTGGGGCAAATTTTTCGCTCAAAAGGAAAACACCGCTTGCATCGACCATCATTTGGGTGAGGGTAATTTTGCAAGGCTCAGCTTTTCAGACCATAAACGCAGTTCAACGGGCGAGCTTGTGTTTGATTTGCTCGAAGAGATTTCTTTCCCGATTACAAAGGAAATTGCACAGTATCTTTACTGCGCAATTTCGTCGGATACGGGGTCATTTCAATATGCCTCGGTAAACAAGCGTACGTATGAAATACTTATGGCACTTGCAGATACCGGGATTGACACGGCATATTTAAGCAGTATGCTTTATGAAAGAAATACGCTTAAAAAGCTTAAACTGCAGGCAGAAGCAATAATGTCTATCAATATTTACAAAGACGGAAAAATTGCAACGGCAAAAATAACCGACGAGGTTATGAGAAAATACAATGCCGTTAAGGCAGACACCGAGGGGCTTGCGCAAATTCCGAGAACGCTTGACGGCGTTGTGCTCAGTGCTTTTCTTACGGAGCAGCCTGATGGAACCGTGCGTGCGAGCCTTAGGGCATCGGGCGATTTTGATGTTGAAGCCGTCGCACGTAAGTTTGACGGAGGCGGGCATAAAAAGGCCGCAGGTTGCACCTTCCGTGGTGTAAGTGCGGATAAGGCAGAAGAACTTCTTGTAGAGGAATTACTTAAGCTATGAATAACTTTAACGGAATAATTGTTATGAATAAACCAACGGGCATTTCCTCGCACAAATGTGTAAGCATTGCCCGTCATGCTCTCGGTATGAAAAAAATCGGCCACACGGGAACTCTTGACCCTGAGGCAGGCGGTGTTCTTCCCCTGCTTATCGGTTCAGCTACACGTGCGGCTGAGTTTTTAACTGCCGATGACAAAAGCTACCGTGCGACCGTAAGGCTCGGCACTGTAACTGACACGCTTGATATGGCAGGCGAAGTTTTATCAGTAAACGAAGTAACCTGCACGGAAGACGAAATAAGAAAAGCCATAGGCAGCTTTGTAGGCGAAATTGAGCAAATTCCGCCGATGTACAGTGCAATTTCAATAAATGGTCAGCGACTTTACGATTTAGCACGCCAGGGTATTGAGGTTGAACGCAAGGCAAGGAAGATAACTGTTTACTCAATCGATATAGTGTCGATAAATCTTCCCGAAATTGTGATTGACGTGCACTGCAGTAAGGGTACATATATACGCACGCTTGCCTCTGACATAGGGGAAAAGCTTGGTTGCGGAGGATGCATAAGCAGTCTTCTTCGCACAAAATGCGGGGTGTTTGAGCTTAAGGATGCAATTTCCCCCGAAGAACTAAACTCCATTTCTGAAAATGGTCAGGTGGAAAGTGTCATTATCCCCGTAGATAAAATGTTTGAGCATCTTGATGCTGTTCATCTCGACAAAAAAAGGGCTGACCGTGTAAGAAACGGTGTACCCATTTATTATAACGGTGTTTGCGAGAATAAAACAGTGCGTGTTTACGACGAAAATGGTAATTTTATCTCTCTTTCAAGGGGAGAAGTGATAGACGGCAGGCTTTGTCTTAAGCTTATAAAGGGGTTTTATTGATGAAATCTTATAGTGCTGTTGCACTTGGTTTTTTTGACGGAGTGCATAAGGCTCATCAAAAAATAATATCTGACTGCGTAGATGCCTCAAGAGCTTTAG
>JAZRPN010000137.1:0-7438 GCA_045649225.1 Clostridia bacterium
GACGCAATAAATCCTGAAGAATCATTTGAAATAGATGTTTTTCAGATTGATTACCGCAAGGAAGTATTGGAGGGAACACACCTTTACCTCTACCATACAAGAGAAGAAAACCGGATGCTTGCTAAAGGCGTTAATGACGACGGCGATATAATGTTTGCTTGTATGCTCAAATATAAGTAATTGTTGAAAGGATAATCTTTTATGAACAGAACAAACGAAAAATATCAGGCTTTATTCACGCCGTGGAAAATCGGCAACGTGGAAATTAAAAACAGAATCGTAAAGTGTCCTATGGGTGGAACATCACTTTTTGGATGGTTTGAACTTACTAACTGTCAAGAGAATACAAGAAAGTTTATCTGATTATAAGGATAAATAAATCTCTTGAAAAAACTGATTTTTTGTGATATTATAATTAAAGCAAAAGATTGACATCCGGGAGGAATTTTAATGAGTAAAATAAGAGTGGCAATAGCAGGTTACGGTAATTTAGGCAAGGGGACAGAGCTTGCCGTAATGAATGCAGTGGATATGGAGCTTGTTTGCGTGTTTACAAGGCGTGAGCCCGGCTCGGTTAAAACCAAATCAGGCGTTCCGGTATATTCCATGGATGACGCTGTAAATATGCAGGATAAAATAGATGTTGTTGTTTTGTGCGGAGGAAGTGCGACAGATTTGCCCGTACAGACGCCTGAGCTTGCAAAATATTTTAATGTTGTTGACAGCTTTGATACTCATGCAAAAATCCCTCAGCACTTTGAAAATGCCGACAAGGCAAGTAAAGAAGGGGAGAAGGTTAGCATAATTTCGATCGGATGGGACCCGGGTTTGTTTTCACTTAACAGACTTCTTGGAGAGGCAATTCTTCCCAACGGCAAGGGATATACCTTCTGGGGTAAGGGTGTTAGTCAGGGTCATTCAGACGCTATCAGGCGTATTGACGGCGTTAAGGATGCAAGGCAGTACACCGTGCCGATTGAAGATGCAGTTAACAGAGTTAGAAACGGTGAAAACCCCGAGCTTTCTGTGAGAGAAAAGCATACACGAGAGTGCTTTGTTGTAGCGGAAGAAGGCGCAGACCTTGAGTATATTGAAAAAACAATCAAGGAAATGCCCGATTATTTTGCAGATTACGATACAACAGTTACCTTTATAACAGAAGAGGAACTTAAGAAAAACCACAGCGGGATACCACACGGCGGTATGGTTATGACGAGCGGTACAACAGGGGAGAACAAGCACCTTATTGAATTTAGGTTGAATCTTGACTCCAATCCTGAGTTTACATCAAGCGTTTTAACCGCTTATGCAAGAGCCGCTTACAGACTTTGCAAAGACGGTGTTTTCGGCTGTAAAACAATTTTTGATATTCCGCCCGCTTATATGCATCCTGAAGACAGTGATACACTCAGAAAAAAACTTTTATAATGGGGCTTGATGAAGATGCCTGCTAAAAGAAGGGTTCGTCTTGTTGATATTGCGGAAAAATGCGGTGTTTCAGCAAACACTGTAAGCCACGCACTCAACGACAAAGACGATATTTCCGAAGAAACAAAAGCATATATAAGAAAAACTGCTGACAGTATGGGTTATATACATAACTCGTCTGCCAGCTTTATGCGTTCGGGAAAAACAAAATCAATTGCAATAATTGTCGGTGATATTTCAAACCCGCACTTTTCGATCATGATTAAGGAAATTGAATCATCCGCGAGGAAAAAAGGTTACACTGCTTTTGTCCTTAACACTGATGAAAATGAAAAGCTTGAGAAAGACGCTATTGTTACTGCGCTCAGCAAAAATGCTGACGGAATTATTTTATGTCCTGTACAGAAAACAACTAATAACATTGATTTTTTGATAAAAAGCGGGGTGCCCTTTGCTCTTATAGGACGTAGGTTTGAGGACAGGAAAACAAACTACGTTGTTTGTGATGATATTCACAGTGGTTTCATCGCAGCTAAATATGTACTTGAGAGAAACAAGGAGAGAATTGCCGTTTTAAACGCACCGCTACATATTTCAAGCGCGAAGGAAAGACTTGAGGGCGTGAAAGAGTGCTTTGCGGAAAACAATAAAAAACTCAATGAAAGAGATATTTATACGATTGATGTTTCACAAACTAATAACAGTGAGATTATAAATGAAATAGCAGATAAAAATTATGATGCCGTAATTTGCTTCAGTGATATGATTGCACTTGAGCTTTTGTCGTGCATTAAAAGGGAAATAGACATTGTAAGCTTTGATAACATTGTGTCAAAGTTTCCTATGCCGTACAACTTTAAAAGTATAACATCGTCAAAGACGAAGATGAGCCACGAGGCGATGGATATACTTCTTAATGCAATCGACGGAGAAAATGAGATAAAAGAGGTAATTTTACCTACGAAATTATCGTAGACTATTGACAAAACAGTTTTTTAATGCTATAATAACATTAACGATAATGTATATAATGGAGGGGATTTTATGAGCAAAAATTTACTTAACTACATTGTGGCAAAAAAACACCATCAGTTCAGAAAGAATTTCGAGCAGTATGATAATATTGCTGAGGAGTACAAAAAGCTTGGTCTTTCTCCCAAGGAGAGAATGACACGCCGTTTTGAGCTTCTTTCAGGACTTGAAACACCTGTTTTTCTTCCTGAGGAAAAAATCTGTTTTATGCGTACAGTTACAAAAATTCCCGATTGCTTTACTCAAGATGAGTGGGAAGATATAAGAAGCAAACATTTCATTCACGAACTTGGCTATATTTCAAACCTTTCTCCAAACTATGAAGACTCCATCAAGTATGGTTTGCTTGAGAAGAGAAAGACTGCTGACGAATATGGTCAGCGTGTAATTGACGCTATTTTTGCCCTTACAGATAAATACAAGGAAGAGGCAGAAAAGCAGGGCAAAACAGAGCTTGCAAAAATCCTTGAGCGTGTTCCGAGATACGGTGCAACATCGTTTTATGAGGCACTTCAGTCTTTCAGAATTATCCATTTTGCTTTGTGGCTTGAGGGTAACTATCATAACACGGTAGGCCGTTTTGACAAGTATATGTATCCATACTTAAAGGCAGATATGGAAAAGGGCCTTTATACTGAAGAAAGCGCTCTTGAACTTGTGGAAGATTTCTTCCTTTCATTCAACAAAGACAGCGACCTTTATGTAGGTGTTCAGCAGGGTGATAACGGTCAGAGCATGGTACTTGGAGGTATGGACGAAAACGGTGAAGAAGTGTTTAATCTTCTTTCAAAGCTTTGTCTTAAAGCGAGCAACAATCTTTTGCTCATTGACCCTAAAATCAATCTCAGAGTTGGTAAGAACACTCCCATTGAGGTTTACGAACTCGGTAGTGAGCTTACAAAAGCAGGTCTTGGTTTCCCGCAGTATTCAAACGACGATGTAGTAATTGACGGTCTTGTAAAGCTTGGCTATGAGCTTCAGGACGCACGCAATTATGCAATGGCTGCTTGTTGGGAGTTTATCATTCCCAAGGTTGGCGGAGATGTAGATAACATCGGTGCGCTTTCATACCCGAAAGTTGTTGATACATGCCTTCACAGAGACCTTTTGAACTGCGATACATACGAAGAATTTGAAGAAGCTATCAAAAAAGAAATTAAAGTAGAAACAGACAAAATCTGTGAAAATATAAAGGATATGTGGTTTGTTCCATCTCCGTTCATGAATATACTCATTGACGGTGGAATATACGAGGGAGCGAAGTACAATAACTTTGGTCTTCACGGTACCGGTATAGCTACCGGTGCAGATTCACTTGCGGCTATTGAAAAGTATGTTTTCCAGGATAAAACAATCAGCAAGGAAGCACTTATCGAAGCGGTTGATTCTAACTTTGAAAAGCACAGTGAAATCCTTCCCATTTTAAGATATGAGGCGCCCAAAATGGGTACCGATGATGACAGAGCAGACCAGAAGGCTGTTATGCTTATGGATGTATTCAGTGATGCAGTTAAGGGCAAGAAAAACTGCAGAGGCGGTATCTATCGTACAGGTGCAGGTTCTGCAATGTTTTACTTGTGGCACGCCGACGAAATCGGTGCATCGCCCGACGGAAGAAGAAAGGGCGAACCTTTTGGAACTAACTATTCTCCAAGCATTTTCGCTAAAATCAATGGCCCCATTTCTGTAATAAAATCATTCACAAAGCCTCACCTTGGTGACGCAATCAATGGCGGTCCGCTTACACTTGAATTCGCATCTTCAATGTTTGACACCGAAGACAGCGTTAAAAAAGTCGCTAAGCTTGTAAAGGCCTATGTTGATATGGGTGGTCATCAGCTTCAGCTTAATGCTATAAGCACCAAGCTTATGGAAGAAGCTCAGAAAGACCCCGACAGGTACAGACAGCTCGTTGTTCGTATCTGGGGCTGGAGTGCGTACTTTGTTGAACTTGACAAGTGCTATCAGGATCACGTTATGCTTCGTCAGCAGTACACAATATAAGCCATGAACGGAACAATTTTTGATATTAAGGAATTTTCAATTCACGACGGCCCCGGTGGTAGAATAACGGTTTTTTTGAAGGGCTGTCCGCTAAGATGTGTGTGGTGCCACAACCCTGAGGGGTTGAGTGCAAAACCGCAGCTTATGTATAAAGAAAATCTTTGCGTGCACTGCAGAATGTGTGAAAAAGAGTGCTCGCACGAGGATTGTAAGAAGTGGGGCAGGTGCATCCACATCTGCCCGAATAATGCATTAAGTGTTGCAGGCAAGGAAATGAGCAGTGATGAACTTGCAAAAAAGCTTCTTTCAAACAAAGATTTCCTTGAAATATCGGGCGGAGGAGTAACCGTGTCAGGCGGTGAGCCAATGCTCCAGAGCGACTTCGTGTGCGAACTGGCAGATAAGCTCGGCACAATTCATAAGGCAATACAAACATCAGGTTTTACCGATGAAAGTACTTACAAACGTGTAATTGATAAGTTCGACTACATTATGCAGGATATTAAAATTGCCGACGAAAAGCTGCACGAAAAGTATACCGGTGTAAGCAACAAAAACATCCTTAAAAATATTGAATATCTTAAACAAAGCGGTAAGGAGTTCGTTTTCAGAGTTCCGCTCATACCAAACATCACGGATACCGATGAAAATCTTGAGGCAATTTCAAAAATTGCAGGGGAGCATCCGGTTGAACTTTTAAGATATAATACATTAGCAGGTGCAAAGTATAAAATGCTCGGTATGGAGTATAAGCTTTCAGACGAAAAAAATGTGAATAAGGATTTTATATCATTCTTTAAAAATGCCAAGATGGAATAAACAAAAAAAGCAGTATTTATACTGCTTTTTTTGTTGCACTTTATAATATTAGATGATATAATATATTCTAGAATATTATGAGCGAAAGAGGGAGAATATGAAGACGATAAACATTCTGGGTGTAGATGTAGCAAATATAACAATGGAGCAGGCAAAAGAAAAAGTAATCGAATTTCTTGATGGGGACAAGCTTTCTGCTATATATACCCCAAATTCAGAAATGATAGATTACGCAACAAATGATGAAGCCTTTTTCAGGGTGCTTAATGCTGCTGAATTAAATATTCCGGATGGAATCGGGATTGTATATGCATCTAAAATACTTGGTGATCCGATTAAAGAAAGAGTTGCAGGAATAGACCTTGTTTATGAAATATTGCCCTATCTTGCAGAACAGAAAAAGAGTATTTATCTTCTTGGTGCAAATCCCGGAGTTGCAGAAACTGCGGCCAAAAACCTTGCTGAAAAGCATCCCGGTCTTGTAATTGCTGGAACGCACGATGGCTATTTCACTGACGATGAGAAAGTAATCGGACTGATAAATGAAGCAAGCCCCGACTTTTTGATGGTTTGCCTTGGTTTTCCCAAACAGGAATTTTGGATCAATAAGTACAAGGACAGACTTAATGCAAAGGTTGCGATTGGCGCGGGTGGAACGCTTGATGTGTTTGCAGGAACTGTGCTGCGTGCTCCTGAGTTTTACCAAAAGCATGGTATAGAATGGCTCTATAGGCTTATTAAACAACCGTCAAGATTTGTAAGAATGCTGTCTCTTCCCAAATTTGGCTTAAAAGTGCTTTTTAAAGGGAAAAGATACAGATAAAAGGATGTAATTATTTAATGCTTGAGTTTAAAAAAATAAGTATTGAAGACAAAAAGATTTTCGATAAATACCGCAGTGTGGACAAGACGAATTATTCTGAAAGTTCGTTTACAACACTCTTTATCTGGAATGAGTATTATAATCTCGAAACGGCTGAAAACGGCGAATTCTTTTTTATGAGATTTAATAAAAAAGGAAAACCTGCGGAGTATTTCTATCCAATAGGAAACGGAAATATCGAAAAAGCAATTTATATGCTCGGCGAGTGTGCAAAAAGCCGTGGCGAAAAGCTTAACTTTGGACTCGTTTCTAAGGAAAACGCTCAAAAGCTTAGAATTATGCTTGGGGATGGCTTTGAGTTTACGCCCAACCGTAATTGTGCCGATTATATTTATCTTTCTGAGAAGCTTATCTCGCTTTCCGGAAGAAAGCTTCACTCAAAGAAAAATCATTACAATTACTTTGTTGAGAATTATGATTATACCTATACTCCTGTTGAAGATGCAGAGCTTCTGAACAAGTGTGCACAAAAGGCATATAAGTGGGTTTTGGCAAAGGAAAAGAATAAAAACTCCTTTGAAATCGGTGCGATGCGAGCGTATTTTGAAAATTATGATGCGCTTGGACAAAAGGGCGCAGTTATAACTGTTGACGGAGAGATTGTTGCAATGTCTTTCGGAGAGAGAATAAATGACGATTGCGCACTTATTCAAATTGAGCTGGCTGACGAAAACTACCGCGGTGCGTATCAGGCTATCAACAAGCTTTTTTGCGAAAACGAGTGGAAGGACTGCACCTATATCAACCGTGAGGAAGATATGGGGATAGAGGGGCTCAGGCGTGCGAAAGAGTCGTATATGCCTGTGTGCCTTGCAGAAAAATATTTTGTAACACAAAAATAAAGGAGAAGAAAATGGTTTATTTGTTTCTTGCAGACGGATGTGAAGAAATCGAAGCACTTGCACAGGTTGATATACTGCGCCGTGCAGGTATAGATATCAAAACTGTTGGTATAACAGGTGAAGAAATTACAGGTGCCCATAATATAAAAATTAAGGCAGATATCAAACCTGCAGATGTTGACAAAACAATAATTGATGCAGTTATACTACCGGGAGGACTTAAAGGCACACAAAATCTTGATGAAAGTGATTTTGTGCGTGAAATGGTAAGTTATGCTTTTGAAAATGGAAAGCTTGTGTGTGCAATTTGTGCTGCTCCTATGATTTTGGGCAAAATGGGCATATTAAGCGGTAAAAAAGCGACATGCTATCCCGGATTTGAAAAATACTTTAAAAATGCGCAGTACGAAAAAGTTCCTGTTATAACAGA
>JAZRPN010000138.1:0-3964 GCA_045649225.1 Clostridia bacterium
GGCCATCTCCTATCATACTGTAGCGCTTAAGCACAAGGCTTACGCCCAGAACGGATGAGCAAAGGCTCACCAAAACGCCTACTATAACTGCTCGGAGGATAAATGAATATGAAAACAAAGTCAAAAGTGCTTGCATCTTTATCCCTCCTTTATTTCGTATTCTAAGGGAGTCCCATAGAAAATTTCCTTGCTTCCGAGTTCAAGCACGTGCTTTGCAACGGAGAGAGAACTGTGAATATCGTGCGATACCATAACAACGGCAATTCCGCTTTGGTTGATTTTGCAAATCATCTCGTAAAAATCTGCGGTAGCGTACGGGTCAAGCCCCGAAACAGGCTCGTCCAGCAAAATAAGGCGGCTTGTTGCACAAAGTGCCCTCGCGAGCAACACTCTTTGTTTTTGCCCGCCCGAAAGAGACCCAAAGCTCTCTTTTTTAAGATTTTTTATGCCAAGCATCTCCATGGCATTTTCAGCACGTGATTTTTCCTTTTTTCTGTAAAAAGGAAACGCCCCCATTTTGTTAAGGCAGCCCGAAAGCACTACCTCCCTTACAGATGCAGGAAAGTTTTTCTGATTGTCGGCAATTTGGGGAAGATAGCCGATTTCGTTTTCCCGAAGTCCTGATAAAAACTCGATACTTCCCTCACGGTTTGATTTTATTCCCAAAAGCGACTTGATTACAGATGTCTTGCCGCTTCCGTTTTCGCCGAAAATTACGAGAAAATCGCCCTCTTCAACGTCAAAGCTTATATTTTCAGCTATTTTTTTGCCGTCATAATCAATAGCAAGATTTTTTACAGTTAAGATTTTATCCATTGGTTTTTGCCTCCAGACACTTTTCGCACGTTCCATACACCATAGTCCTGTGGTTATCCACAACAAAGCGGTGATGCTCTAATATATGCGGGGCAAGCTCCTCCAAAAAGTCGCAGTCCACGTGAAAAAGCGTTCCACACAAATTGCATTTAAGATGAAAATGATTTTCACATTCCTCACCCGAATACTGAAAGCACGCACTTGTGTTTGTTATATATTTACGCACAATGCCCGCCGATACCATCTTCTCGAGCTGACGGTACACCGTTGCAGTACCAATTACCTCGCCCTCTTCCTTAAGAGCCGAAACAATCTGAGCCGCAGTTGTATGGGCTTTTGTCTTTTTAAGGTAATCCAGAATCATATTTTTTTGCTTTGTGTTATATATGCTTTTCATTTTCACACCTCGCTCAAATTGACAATCATTCTCATTTTACACTTTTTATATATAAAAGTCAATGATAAGGTAGCAAATGAAATTCCCGTTTGATATTTGTAAGCATTTTTCTTATAAAATCATTGCATTTGAGCTTAAAATAGTGTATCATATTCTTATTGGACTATTAAGCGAAAGAGGTGCAGCGTTTTTGGAAAAGCTTGAAATAACCGGCGGAAGACCGCTTTTCGGCGAAATTGCTGTCTGCGGTGCAAAAAATGCCGCTGTGGCGATTATCCCTGCAACATTGCTTGTTAACGGCGTTTGCCGTATTGAAAATATACCCAACATCAAAGATGTAAGACTTATAATAGATATGCTTGTTCAGCTTGGAGCCAAGGTTACATACATTAACGACACAACCATCCAGGTCGACTCAACAAAGCTTAAAACACACATTGCCCCCAACGAGCTTGCAAGTAAAATGCGTGCAAGCTACTATCTGCTTGGTGCACTCTTAGGCAGAATGAACAAGGCGGAGGTTTCTCTTCCGGGCGGATGCAATTTTGGCGTAAGACCGATTGACCTGCACGAAAAAGGCTTCAGGGCGATGGGAGCAAAGGTACATATAGAAGAAGGCATTGTTTTTGCCGAAGCTGAAAAACTCATCGGCGGAAACATTTATCTTGATACAGTAAGCGTTGGTGCAACTATAAATATTATGCTTGCAGCCGCATTGGCTAAGGGAAAAACCGTTATCGAAAACGCGGCTAAAGAGCCGCATATTGTTGACGTGGCGAACTTTCTCAATGCAATGGGTGCAAATGTGCGCGGCGCAGGTACTGACGTCATACGTATAACAGGTGTGAGCGAGATGCGTGGCGGCAGCTACAGCATCATCCCTGATCAGATTGAGGCAGGCACATTTATGCTTCTTGCGGCAGCCGCAGGTGGAGAGGTGCTTGTGCGCAACATCATACCCAAGCATATGGACTCAATTACCTCAAAGCTTGAGGAAATGGGTGTTAAGGTAACTGAATACGACGACTCAATAAGAATAGAACGTAGCGGCGAGCTTAAAGGAGTACAGGTTCGTACAAGGCCGTACCCCGGCTTTCCTACCGATATGCAGCCGCAGATGGTTGCACTCCTTTCAACCGTAAGCGGCAAAAGCGAAATGGTTGAGGATGTGTGGGATAACAGATATCAGTATGTTGACCAGTTAAAGCTTATGGGAGCACAGATTGAGATTGACGGCAAGCGTGCACTTATCGACGGTGCAAAGCTTTGCGGTGCATCTGTAACTGCAACTGACCTTCGTGCAGGCGCGGCACTTATAATTGCGGCAGCTGCGACAGATGGTGTTACTGAGATTTTATCCCCCCACTATATTGACAGAGGATATTCAGATATTGAACGCAGGCTTCGTTCAATAGGTGTTAAGATAGAACGTATTTTTGAGGCAGACTAAAATGAACAGCTCTATTACAATATGTCCGCTTTCTTCGGGCAGCAGCGGCAACTGCATTCTTGTAAAGACTCAAAGTGCAACCGTTGTTGTGGATTGCGGTCTGACAGGCAAAGCTTTTGAAAAGGAGCTTTCCTGCTTTGGCATCTCTCCCGAGGATTTGGATGCAATAATAGTTACACACGAGCATATTGACCACATCAAAGGTGTCGGGATAATATGCAGGCGTTTTAATCTCCCTATCTATGCTACGCTCGGCACGTGGAAGGGCATGATAGATTATATCGGTAAAATTGATGAGGGGCTTATTCGCTATATATCCCCCGAAGTGCCTTTTTTGATAAAAGACACACCGATTTTTCCGTTTGCTACATCGCACGATGCGTTGGAAAGCATTGGGCTTGTGTTTTCATCAGGCGAGAAAAAGGGTGCTATCGTAACCGACCTCGGCATTGTTACAAAACATATTTACGACCTACTCAAACAGTGCGATTTGCTTGTTATCGAGGCAAATCACGACGAAAATATGCTTGCAGCGGGGCCGTACCCGCAAAGCCTTAAAAACAGAATACTTTCCGACTGCGGTCATCTTTCAAACAGAATATGCGGTGCATTTTGCGCAAAGCTTGTTCGGGAGGGCTGTGTAAGGCAGATAATGCTCGGACACTTAAGCAGCGATAATAACACCCCAAGGTGTGCCTACGGGTCAGTCTCTCAAAGCATCGAAAACGTTGGCTTTAAGGTTGGCGAGGACGTACTTCTTTACGTCGCAAACCGGAGCTGTATAAGCGAAAAACTGGAAGTGTAAAAAATGAATATCAATATAATAAGTGTAGGAAAAATTAAAGAAAGTTACTTTACAGATGCAATGGCTGAATACGAAAAGCGTATCAGCCGTTTTTGCAAGATAAACAGTATTTATCTTCCCGACAAAAAAATTCCCGACTCTCCCACGGAGGGCGAATGCAAAATCGTCCTTAAGGAAGAAGGGGAACAGATACTTAAAAAAATAGGCAAAAGCGATTTTGTGATTGCACTGTGCGTTGAGGGGAAAGCCCTTACAAGCGAGGGCTTAGCCGATAAAATGGCACAAATTCAAATGCAAAGCTCCACTGTAGACTTTGTAATCGGTGGCTCATTGGGGCTTTCTGACGAGGTTAAGAATCGAGCCGACTTTAAGCTTAGCTTAAGCGCAATGACCCTTCCTCACAGAATTGCCCGCCTTGTTTTGGAGGAGCAAATCTACCGTGCGTTTAAGATAAATGCAAATGAGAATTATCATAAATAAAGAAGGTGCATTATAC
>JAZRPN010000139.1:0-13153 GCA_045649225.1 Clostridia bacterium
AAAGACATCCGCTAGGGTGTCTTTTTTAGTGGTGATTTACCAGGCTCCAACCCGTACAAATGGAAAGTTACGTGCTTTACCAACTGAGCAAGCGAAGTTGGTAGTCTGCAGTGCCTTCGCTGCCTGTGGCAGATGAAGAAGGCACTGCAGAAACGCAGTAGCCGAAGGTTTGAGTGGGTATTTACTGCCCACGAAAAAGCTTCGCAGCTACAAGGTGTCGGCTCCGCTGAAGTTTCAAATCGAACAGAAGAGGCAGAGAGCGCACAAATCAAAAGCGGTGGCAGATAAAGAAGGCACTGCAGAAACGCAGTAGCCGAAGGTTTGAGTGGTCAATGAACGATAATAATACCTACTATACTATAGAATGTATAGTAGGTATATTTTATCTCATTATTTACAATACACTGCCCTTATTTTATAATGTGGTGTATAAAATAAGGGAGGATGGTTTTTATGATTTATGGCGTGGCACTTCTTGCCGGCTGTATGTTCGTAGGCTCATTTATCGGAAATTTACTAGGTCTTTGGACAGGTCTCGGCTCAGATATCGGCGGTGTTGGATTTGCAATGATTTTGCTCTTGCTTTTAACTAACTCAAAAACAGTAAACAAAATTTTACCCCAGGGGTATACCCAGGGAATTAATTTCTGGAAAGAAATGTTTATCCCCGTTATTATAGCTATGTCAACATCGCAGAATGTTATAAGCGCTCTTGACGGCGGAGCTCTTGCGCTTACCTTAGGTGCTGGTATTGTTGTAATTATGCTTCTGCTTATTCCTGTTTTTAATATGTTTCCAAGCAAGGAAACCAAAAACGAAGCACAGAGGGAGGGAGAAGTATGAAAGCGCTAGCAGATATTATTGTAAGTCTTTTTGTGGACAATGCGTTCGTGATGTCTTTTTTGCTTGTTGGCATCATTGCTATGTTTGCCAACGCAGTTTCAAAGCTTACCGGTGGCAGAATTCACTCATCCGCAATTGCTATATTTTTAGGTCTTATTCTTGCTTACGTAGGTGGAAAAGTAACGGGTGGCTCGAAGGGATTAGCGGATGTTGAGATGTTTACTGGTATAGGCATTCTTGGGGCATCGACACTTCGTGATTTTACAATTGTTGCCACTTCTTTCGGAGCCAAGTTATCTGAAATCAAGAAGTGCGGGCTTGTAGGCATTATTGCCCTTCTTACAGGTATAGTGTTTACTTTCATAATTGGTGCTTTGGCTGCATTTGCATTCGGCTATCGAGATGCTGTCAGCGTTTCAACTATTGCGGCAGGTGCAACTACCTTTGTAGTAGGCCCTGTTACAGGTGCAGCAATAGGTGCAGATTCCGCAGTTATTGCGATTTCTATTGCGGTAGGCGTATTCAAGTCTATTGCGGTAATGCTTATTACTCCCATAGCAGCAAAAAAAATTGGACTCAGTACTCCCCGTGCAGCGATGGTGTTCGGTGGCCTGATGGGAACGACCAGTGGAACTACGGCAGGCCTTGCAGCAACAGATCCCAAGCTCGTGCCCTACGGTGCAATGACAGCTACATTCTATACCGGAATGGGTTGTCTTCTTTGCCCATCAGTGTTATATTTTCTGGTAAAAATATTCTTGCCGTAAAAAAAGTGGCCAAAACAGCCACTTTTTTTATATATTGAAATACCACTCATGCAATATTACGATTTATAAGTTTTTAGCATTTGAGAAAAAAGCTGTGCAGAGTTTGAACTTGATTTGTTAATATAAATATAGGAATCTCTATATAAACCATCATCAATTTTTAACAGAGCAATGTCACTGCTGATTTGATTTTTCCAGGAAATTTCGGGAAATAATGTAACTCCCAGTCCCAACTTCAGATAATTTTGTATGTATTGAGGGTCATCGCACTCAATTATGATATCTGGGCTTAACTTCTTTTTCTCAAAGTGGGCATCCGTACAACGTCTAAGGCTACTGCCTTTAGGCAGACAGATAAACTTTTCGTAATTTAGTTCGCCGGATGAAACGCTGTTTTTCTTAGCCAGCCGACTGTTTTTGTGTGTTGCAAGAAAAAGTTCCTCACGCAACCAAAAATATTTATGAAAATGGTCGGTTTGTATATTCTGGTCTGTAACTATAATATCATATTCATTGATATATAACGGAGAATTGGTTTCCTGATGCTTAATGTTAATAGAAATTTTTGGGTATTTAGTTATAAAATCCGATATTGCGTTAGTGACGTTTTGCCTGTTTGTAAGGATAAGTAACTTTAATTCGCCAAATGGAGTTTGCAGCAAATCATAAATTTCAGTTTTTGCTTTGTTAAACAATATTTCGGATTTATCAATAGCGTTTAATAATATTTTTCCGTATTCGTTAAGGGTTATTCTGTTTGCGGTTCTGTCGAAGAGCGGTACACCTATTTCGTTTTCAAGCTTTTTTATGCTTGCTGAAATGCCGGAGGTGGGAACCATAAAATGTTGTGCAGTACGTGAAAAGTTTTCGGTTTTAGCGGCATGACTAAAGTATTTCAATTGTAATATTTCCATACTGTAACTCCTTTTATCAGTTTGCTTACTACTACTATACTATATATTTTAAGATATAGCAAATATATTTAATTATATATCTAACAATTATGACTTATCAACTGAAAAGCACATAAGGGTTAACGTAAAAGGAATACCTTATTGGTATTCCTTTTCAAACTTAATTATATCTTCAATTTTGCAATCTAAAGCCGTGCAGATTTTATTTAAAATATAACTGTCATACCTGACGACTTTGTTTTTATAGTAATTGTCAATTATGTGATAGCGTATGCCTGTGCGTTTAGCTAATTCATATCTTGAAATTCCGCATTTGTCAAGAACAGTGTCAAGAGTAATTCTTATCATAAAATCACCTCTGTGTATATTTTAATAAATATATATTTTCTGGACAATTCCCTCAAAAAGGTATATACTTATATAAGTATATGGAAGTGAGGTGAATATTATGGCGGAATTCTGTTTGGATTGCTGGAATAAATTTAACCATACCAATGATGGTGAAGAAAACTATGTTATATCAAGATATTTAGATTTGTGTGAAGGGTGTGGAGAATACAAACATGTAATTATTGTCGATAAGAGAGAAAATTACTATAATCACTACTGTAACAATTTTCTGTCTGAAATTGCATGTGGAACAATTTATTCTTTTTGGAGATTGTTCACATTTCCGTTTAGGGTTTACAAATGGTATAGATCCCGAAAAAAGTAAAGCCATATAAAAACTGCGTATCCAAAGGGATACGCAGTTTTTTGTCTGCTTATTTAAGCATCCTTGCTCTTTCTTTATACTCATCAAAAAGTGAGGCGTACATTTTATGTTTTTCCTCGTTAGGATAAATTACCTTTTCTTCAACAGCGAAATGTTTGTAGCCGCTTTCAACACTGTCGTAAATTCCACTACCTGCGCCTGCCATAATAGCTGCACCAACGCACGCCAAATCGGCAATAACGGGGATGCGAACAGGCAGTCCTGAAATATCGGCAACAAGCTGAGACCATAGCGGACTTTTTGATGCACCGCCTGAGAGAATGATCCCTTTTTCGGACGGTTTTGCCCTGAATTCCTCCATCATCCACAAAATCTGGAAAACAACGCCCTCCATAACGGCTAACGCCATATCATAAAAGTCGTGAGAAAGGTCAAGCCCTACAAAGCTTGCTCTTTTAAGCCTTTGTTTATTATCAGACTTGCCTGCAAACGGGAAGAAGAACAAGCCGTCCTCGGCTGCCTTTCTTTTTGCAGATTCCTGATTGATTTCATCGTAGGTAGGCTCGGTTCCATGAGATACCTGATTGCGTAACCAGTCAAGGCAAATTCCGCCAGAGGAAAGAGAGCGAACTGAGCCCCACAATCCCGGTGCAGCAGATACAGATTGGCTGAGCCCCGATTCAAAATCAGGAGCATCACTAAGCGCTGTAAGCACCCAACAAGTGCCTGAGCCTATCAAAATATCACCCGATTTCAGTGCACCTGCACCCAGGGCAACTGCGTACTGGTCATGTGCACCCGATACCAAAACGGTTTTTGTAGTTAAACCAAGTTCTTTCGCCGCATTTTCGGTTAAATTTCCTATCAGTTCGCCTGATAGAGCAATTTTACCAAGGCGCGATTCTTCAGCACCACAAAAGCCGAGAATGGTTTTGTCATAAGATTGCTCCCTGATGTTGCAAAGCTGGTTGATGCCTGCATTTGATATGTCAACAACCGGCTTTCCCGTCATTTTCAAAGAAATATAGTCGGGCACGGAGAGGAAAAATTTCGCTTTTGAAAAAACCTCAGGCTCATTTTCAGAAAGCCAGCGGATTCCCAGTGCAGGGAGTATACTTCCAAGATGCCAGCCTGTAGTGTTATACATTGTTTTGTCGCCGCCACACTCTTTTTCGAAGGCTTCCTTTTGCACACTTGCGCGAGTGTCATTCCAGACAATAGCAGGTCTGAGAGGGACAGCATTTTCATCTGTAGGAACGAAGGTGCCGCCTTGTGTCGAAAGTGAAATTGCCGCAACGTTTTCAGCTATTTCATTGTCTGAGCAAAGCTCGCGGACAGTTTCCTTTATAGCGTTCCACCAATCTTCGGCATCCTGCTCGCCAAGACCAACCGCAGGCGTGCTGAGTGGGTAACTGCGGTATGCTCTGCCGAGCATCTCCCCGTCAGTGTTAAACAAAAGGGTTTTAGTTCCCGTAGTACCTACGTCTATTCCCAATAAGTATTTCATATTCTAACTCCTTATTTATTATCAACCATCAATTTTCCCTCTAAGAATACCTTTTTGATTCGAACTGTATCGTCAATAATAATAATATTGGCCTTTTTGCCCTTAGCGAGGCTGCCGACCTTGTCGTCAATCCCCAGCACTCTGGCAGGGTTGAGTGTAGCCATACGTATAGCGTGGCAAAGACCGTAGCCCGTGTGAATCATCATATTTCTTACGCCGTTATCGAGCGTCATAAGGCTTCCTGCGAGTAAGCCCTCGTCGTCATAGTTAAGGTCGGGGCCGTACCAGATGCCACGCTCTTCGTTGTTTTTGTGCACTTCGCCTTTTGCGGTAGTGTGGTCGGAAATAAGGCAGATACGCTCAACACCCTTTGTGCGAACAATCATCTTAATAAGTCCCGGTGCAACGTGAACTCCTGACTCGTCGCAGATAAGCTCTGCATAAATATCGGGGTCGTAAAGACAGAACTGGTCTCCGCCGGCACCCAGGCATCCCTGAGCACGACCGGGCGCCTGACCCGAGTCATTGATATGTGTGCGAAGCTTTACTCCGAAGTGCTTGAGCTCGCTTATAGATTCAAAAGTTGACCTTGAATGGCCATGTGCAAATATCACGTGAGGAGTATGCTCCTTAGCATATGCCATAAACTTCTCGATGTTTTTACGATCCGGGTCTATAGCCCACACACGCACCATATCGCCAAGACTTTCAATCAAGTCGACATAGTCCTCTTCGCAGATGTCGCCGTGCCATTTAATCTGATTCTGGAAGCTGCCCCCAAGATTCATAAACGGGCCTTCCATATAAAGACCATCCATGATCCTGCCCACGCCGCTTTTTGAAAGCTCACGGATTTTAGCAGCACTCTCAATCATATCTTCCTTTGTCATTGAGTGGTAGAAAGTGGGAAGCACTGTAGTTACACCGTGCTCTATAAAGTAAGCCGAGGCCTTTAGCGGGTCTTCAAAAAACCAGCTTTCTCTGCAACCGTGATTATGTATATCAACCAGACCGGGAGCGGTGTAATTCCCGCCTGCATCAATAACTTCGTAATCCTCAGGAATGGTTACCTTGTTGGCATAGTCTGCCTCGAGAATATAGCCATTTTCAATCAAAACTGTGCCGTCAAAAATAATTCCGTCCTCCATAATAAGCTTGGTATTTGTAATTGCTGTTTTCAAAGCGAACACTCCTTTTAGATAATACATATACTATTATTTTACAACTAAGAATTTTCTAAGTCAATAGAAAAAAACCCGCTTTTACTCAATATTGCAAAGAAAAGAAAAATTTCTCCAAAATGGAAAAATTAAGTAAAATTATGCTGAACTTTGTGTTGCAATAGGGCGAATTTTGTGCTATAATATCTCTGCACCTTTGTATGCTTGCGCATCAAGGTGCTACGGATTATAAGAGAGGATAAAAAGTATGTCATACAATTTTGGTGCCTGGGAAGGCTTTGAAAGCGGAAACTGGGAAAAAGAAATAGATGTAAGAAGCTTTATTAAGCATAACTATACTCCTTATGATGGGGATGAAAGCTTTCTTGAGCCTCCCACAAAGGATACATTGGACCTTTGGAGTAAGGTGCTCAAATTAAGCGCTAAGGAAAGAAAAGCCGGCGGTGTTTTGGATATGGACACAAAGATTATATCCACAATCACCTCGCATGGACCCGGTTATCTTGATAAATGCAAGGAAAAAATCGTAGGCTTTCAGACAGACAAGCCATTTAAGCGTGCCCTTATGCCTTACGGCGGAATTCGTATGGCAGAAAAGGCGTGCACAGATAACGGCTACACCATAGACCCCGAAGTTAAGGAGTTTTTCTCTATACACAGAAAAACTCATAACGCAGGTGTTTTTGATGTTTACACTCCTGAGATGAGGGCATGCCGTTCAAGCCATATTATTACAGGACTTCCCGATGCTTACGGCAGGGGAAGAATTATCGGCGACTACAGGCGTGTTGCACTTTACGGCGTAGATAAGCTGATAGAAGATAAAAAAGAACAAAAGGAAACATCGCGCTCTGCCATGCTTCCCGAGGTTATCCGTGCAAGAGAAGAGCTTTCTGAGCAAATTCGTGCACTCGAAGACCTTAAGAAGATGGCGGCAAGCTACGGTTTTGATATATCTCAGCCTGCAAAGGATACAAAAGAGGCTATTCAGTGGCTCTACTTTGGCTATCTTGCGGCAGTTAAAGAGCAAAACGGTGCGGCAATGTCGCTTGGAAGAACATCGACATTCCTTGATATCTATGCAAACAGAGATATCAAGAGAGGCACTTATACAGAAAAAGAAATACAGGAGTTTATTGACCACTTTATTATGAAACTCCGACTCGTGAAATTTGCCCGTACTCCTGAGTATAATGCACTTTTCTCGGGCGACCCGCAGTGGGTTACGGAGTCTATCGGCGGTATGGCGGTTGACGGCAGACACATGGTAACGAAGATGTCTTACCGTTATTTGCATACACTCACAAACCTTGGGCCTGCACCTGAGCCTAACCTTACGGTGCTCTGGTCAACACAGCTTCCGACGAATTTCAAGCGTTACTGTGCAAAGATGTCGATTGAAACATCTTCAGTTCAGTACGAAAATGATGACCTTATGCGTGTTGTGCACGGCGATGACTATGCAATTGCATGCTGTGTATCTTCGATGCGTGTCGGTAAGGAAATGCAGTTCTTTGGTGCACGTGCAAACCTTGCAAAGTGCTTGCTTTATGCTATTAACGGCGGTGTTGATGAAATTTCCGGTGAGCAGGTTGCCCCCGAATTCCGCCCCGTTACATCGGAATACCTTGACTTTGACGATGTTATGATAAAATACGATGAAATGATGAAGTGGCTTGCAGAGGTTTATGTAAACACCCTCAATATCATTCATTATATGCACGATAAATACTGCTACGAAAAAATCCAGATGGCTCTGCATGATAAGAATGTAACACGTTGGTTTGCAACAGGTATTGCGGGACTTTCAGTTGTTGCAGATTCGCTTTCAGCCATAAAGTACGCAAAGGTTAAACCAATCCGCAACGAAAAGGGTATAGCGGTTGATTACGAAATCCAGGGCGATTTCCCCAAATATGGTAACGACGATGACCGTGTTGACTCGATTGCAGTTGATATTGTTCACAGGTTTATGGGTCATATCAGGAAAAATCATACCTATCGTGATGGTGTTCCTACAACGTCAATACTCACAATAACTTCAAACGTAGTTTACGGCAAAAACACAGGTGCCACACCTGACGGCCGAAAGAGAGGCGAGCCGTTTGCACCCGGTGCAAACCCGATGCATCAGAGGGATACTCACGGTGCAGTAGCGTCGCTTTCTACCGTTTCAAAGCTTCCGTTTGCGGATGCTCAGGACGGCATATCAAATACGTTCTCAATCATCCCCGGTGCACTCGGTAAGGATGACAGAGTTTTTGCAGGAGATATCGAGGTCAACTTCGATTGCGAGGGCGGAGCATGTTTTTCGCCGACTCTTTTCCAGGACCTCGACACAGACTAATATTATCAGAGGAGGAGATTTAAATGGCAGCAACACAAAATCAGATTGATAATTTAGTGTCTCTTCTTGACGGCTATGCCAAAAAAGGCGGACACCATCTTAATGTAAATGTTTTCACAAAAGAAACACTTCTTGACGCTCAGGCACATCCTGAAAATTATCCTCAGCTTACAGTAAGGGTAAGCGGGTATGCAGTTAACTTTGTTAAGCTTACAAAGGAGCAGCAGGATGAGGTTATCGCAAGGACTTTCCATGACAAAATATGACGGCGTAAGAGGCCGCATTCATTCGGTTGAAAGCTTTGGCACAGTTGACGGTCCCGGCATAAGATATGTAGTATTTATGCAGGGGTGTCCTATGCGCTGTGTCTACTGCCATAATCCAGACACGTGGAAAATCGGCGCAGGGGAAGAGATGAGTGCCGGGCAAATTATCTCCGAATATAAAAAGAACAGCGCTTTTTATGAAAAAGGCGGGATTACTGTAACGGGCGGCGAGCCGCTGCTCCAGATTGATTTTCTTATTGATCTTTTCAAAAAAGCTAAGGAAGAGGGCATTCATACTTGTATCGACACATCGGGCGTTGTATTTGACGAAAAAAACAGCGAAAAGATGGACGAGCTGATGGAGTTCACTGACCTTGTTATGCTTGACATAAAGCATATCGACCCCGAAAAGCACAAAGAAATAACGGGGATGGATAATAAGAATATTCTTGCCTTTGCAAAATATCTTGACAGTAAGAATGTGCGTATCTGGATAAGGCATACGGTTGTTGAAAATATTACAGATACTCCCGATGAACTTATCAGGCTTGGTGAGTTTATAGGCGGTCTTAAAAATCTGCAGGCAATAGATGTGCTCCCATATCACACAATGGGCGTTCCCAAATATAAAGAGCTAGGCATAAAATATCCGCTTGAGGGAGTTTCACCGTTATCGGTTGATGCGGCGTCAAAAGCAAAGCAATTTGTACTGCAGGGAATTAAAAATGTCAGAAAAAAAGGAATGTAAAAAACTTGTTTTTTACATTCCTTTTTGGCTTTTATAAAAGCTATATAAAATCAGTATGATATTGCCTGCATAAACGTGATATCCGAAAGCTTGAATCCCTTTGATGCTACGCACGTTTTATCAAATGTAACGCCCTTGTATCTTCCGTCTGTCCCATAAGCCGATCCCGATGTTGGGGCAGGGTCGTAGAACAAAACATCGTTACCGTCAAAACCTACTGCAACCATAGTATGCGGGAAGGCCGCATATCTCACAAGCACTCCCTCGGGATGAGATTTCAGTGCCTCGATAAGAGCACAGCGTACAACAGCATCCGACTTTTGAGGGTTATTTATGTAGGTTCCGCCTGAGATATCATCACGACCGCCGTAGTATACACTTGATACAGGCAGTGCAGACGTGAATCTCAAGTTATATGCCGAAATAATGTCATAGTGATAGCAATAAGCACCATTGGATGTTTTTTGCAGATTGATTTGCGCGATATCACTCGGTGTAACCCGAGTGCCGGTCACATTCGAAATAAGCATTGCATACGAGCATACCCAACAGTAGCCGCTACCAAAGTCCGGGAGCTGAAACTCCTCTTCATTCTGGAAATAATATGCGTGATCGGAGGGAAGCTGAGAAGTGTAGTTATCAAAAACCTCAACCTCCTCGTAAGACAGCTGGGAGTCCTGCTGGTCTGACACTATCATATCATCAGAACCCAAAGAGGATGTCTGAAGATAAACAGTGTTGGACGCTTTGTTGTAATTTACCGAATAGCTAAAAATCTGAGCGAAGTCCCGAACTGCCACACAGAGTCTTCCGCCAATATAAATACAAGGTGCGGAAAGCTTGTGAAAAACATACTCGTAAGCCGAGATGCCTGTAAGGTCAGCAACGGTTATGTAGTCTTCATTGGGGACAAGACAAACCGAAAGGGATTTATTGCTTATGATTGCGCTTTTCGGGTCATCATACCCCGTGTACGAATAACTAAGCGAAGACGCAATGCTTTTTGCGTCTGCATAAGTAACCCCATCACGAATAATGGGCTTTTGCGCAAGAGTAGTTATAACTCCATCAATTACAAGGTTTACAGGAGTGTCCTCATAAGCAAGAGCGTGTGTGGGTAGCATTATTAACATTATCAAAAAAACTGCCAGTATTTTTCTCATAAAGAAAACCCTTTCAAAAAGTGCTCTTTTATGATTTATTTATAACATATCAGACAAAAAAAGTCAATATAATAGATAAATTACAAGCGTTTGATTGACACCTCGGAATAAATGTAATAAAATAAAGGAAGTAAAAATAAAGGTGGAAAAATTATGAGACTTCAAAAATATATGGCGGAATGCGGTGTCAGTTCCCGAAGAGGAGCCGAAAAACTCATTGAGCAGGGACGCGTACAGGTAAACGGAGAGATAATAGATTTTATGGGCTTTGATGTTGATGAGGAAAGCGATGTCGTAGAACTTGACGGCACAGTCATTAAAAAGGAAACCAAGAAGTATTACATTATGCTCAACAAACCTAAAAACTATGTCACAACCGTGAGCGATGACTTGGGCAGGCCAACAGTTATGGAGCTTGTACGGGATATAAAGGCAAGAATATACCCCGTGGGAAGACTTGATTTTGATACAACGGGACTTATTATTCTTACCAATGACGGCGAGTTTGCAAATATAGTAACGCACCCCAAACACGTTATAAACAAAACCTATATAGCAAGGGTTAAAAAACCTCTTGATGAAGAGCAGCTTATGCGTCTTCGAAATGGGGTAGAGCTTGACGGCGTAATGACGGCAAAAGCAGGTGCGGAAAACGTCAAAAACCCAAAGCATGGTGCCGAGGTTAAAATTACTATTCACGAGGGTCGCAACCGTCAGGTAAGAAGAATGCTCGAAAGCGTAGGCTCAGAGGTGCTTTCGCTGAAAAGGCTTTCAATTGGCTCGCTTACACTGGGCAATCTCCCCGAGGGTAAGTGGCGCAACTTGTCTGATGCGGAAATAAATAAACTGAGAGGTAAACGTAAATGATCAGAGTAAGTATTATCGAAGATGAACGAGTGCTTAAATCTATAGTTAAAGACGTAAAGGAGACAACGCTCGTAGCGTGGGCACAGGACCGCGAAAACGCACTTGGCTACTGTGTGTTTGATATATCAGGCGAGATTATTTCAATCAGCCAGAAGGTAGACGTTTTTGAGCTTTTGATAAGATGTGCTTTAAACTGCCTTGATTTAAGGGGAGTAAGCATCGGATTTTCTCACAACAAAGAGCTTTTTGACGAACTTTTGATGCTTGGCTTCAGGAAAAACGAAGACATATGCAGTGTTGATATAAAGGAATTTTTCAAGCCATGTTGTCATTGTAAACAATAATTTACAATAAAATAAAAAAATGTTGAAAAATGTTCTGATATAGTATACAATTATGGTATAATGGGTAAGATTTGGATGTATTTAATTTGAGCAGGAGGTACATAGTATGAGTTCTATTGAAAAAGTATCTGACCTACTCGCAAGGAAAGCTGAAATAGCTCTCGGCGGTGGCAAGGATAAACTTGAAAAACAAAAACAAAACGGTAGTTTAACTGCCCGTGAAAGAATTTCAGCCTTGTTTGATGAGGGAAGCTTTATCGAACTGGGTGCTTTTGTGTCTTCACGCAGCTTAGAAACTGCGGCTGACGGTGTTGTAGCAGGCTATGGCACTGTTGACGGAAGACTCGTGTATGCATATTCTCAGGATAAAACAGTTCTCAGCGGTGCGATTGGCGAACTTAACGCAGAAAAAATTGTAAAACTCTTTGACCTGGCGCTTAAGATGGGAGCTCCCATCGTAGGGATGCTTGATTCTGACGGCGTACGTCTTGAAGAGGGCGTTCTTTCTCAGGCGGCAATGGGTAAGCTTCTTTCCTGTTCTTCAAAGGTGAGCGGCGTTATTCCTAACGTAAGCATTGTTTTCGGTTCTTGTGCAGGCGGCAGTGCTATTGCAGCAGAAATGAGCGACTTTGTAATTATGAACGAAAAATCAGGCAGACTTTTCGTGAACGGCCCGTCTGTTATAGAAGCATCTACAGGTAAAAAATCACCTGCCGGTGCAAAGGAAAATGTAAATGTAAGCGGTAACGCACATTTTCTTGCAGAGGACGATATGGGATGTTTGGGTATGGCAAGGCTTCTTCTTTCTTACCTCCCGTCAAACAACCTTTCAGATTCATTCGAATTCGAAACTGCTGACGATATCAATAGAACATGTGATGTTCTTAATAATATCGACCAGATTGATGATATAAGAATAGTTATTGCCGAAGTTGCTGACGATAAGGCATTTTTTGAGTCGCAGGCAGGCTATGCTGACGAGGCAGTTACAGGTTTTGTCCGTCTTAACGGTTCAACCGTTGGTGCAATAGGAACAAATGGGAAAGAGCTTAGCGGTAAGGCACTTCAAAAGGTTTCAAGATTTGTTCGCTTCTGCGATTGCTACAACATCCCCGTTCTTACATTTACCGATGTTGACGGATTTGTAGTAAGTGCCGCAGAGGAAGAATACGGCCTTGCAAAGAAAGCCGCAACGCTTGTGTATTCGTTTACCGGTGCAACTGTTCCCAAGGTGAATGTAATCGTTAAAAAAGCGTATGGCAGTGCTTATACAATTATGAATTCCTCTCAGTCGGGAGCAGATATCGTTTTTGCCTATCCCACGGCAGAGGCTGCACCGCTTAATGCGGAAGCAGGCATCCGTGTAATTTATAATGACAGGCTTCACTCCGGCGAGAGTAAGGATGCACTTATAGAAGAATATAAGGAAAACGATGCATCTATCTATAACGCCGCAAAATTCGGCTATGTAGACGATGTTATTGCTCCTTC
>JAZRPN010000140.1:0-8752 GCA_045649225.1 Clostridia bacterium
CCACGGCGGCAATTCATTCTACATATCTCAGGAGCAGATGGACTGGATAATAAACGAGGCACTGCAGTTTGATGATAAGGAAGATAAAAACTGGGGTGTTGTATTTACGATGCACCATATCACCAAAGGATCCAAGTTCCATGAAAATGCAGTGGAATGGCTTTTGGATGTTTGCGCTGCACTTAACGAATCATCTACATTTATCCTCAATCACAGGCATCCGGAAAACAGCTTCTTTGACCTTAAAATAAATGCTGACTTTACCCGTTATGCATCACTTGAAAAAAAGCCTCACATCATTTGCTGGCTTTTAGGTCATATGCACGAGGATATATTTGAAGTGCGTAAAGGAATAAATGTACTTTATGTCTTGAATAACTCCGCTACCATTGTTTGCAGCGACCCGAGAGTTGCAAGAGTTCCGGGTACAGTAACTCAGAATTGCTTTGATATTGTAAGCGTTGATACGCTGCACAGAAAAATAAGAACGTTCAGATATGGGGCAGGTGTTACCTGCTTTGGAGAGGGCGGAGACCGATTCTTGCCCGATGGATTAAGCTACTAAAAAAAGCATCGACATTGTCGATGCTTTTTTCTGGTTGCCGAACTATGATGTACATTGCTTCGCAATCTACCCTGCAAAAAAAGACTACCAACAGCAAAACTGTTGACAGCCTTTTTTGGTTGCCGAACTAGGATTCGAACCCAGACAAACAGAGTCAGAGTCTGTCGTGCTACCCTTACACAATTCGGCAATATTTCGTTGATTTCGAATACTTACTTAATATACCACTTTTATAATGGTTTGTCAACAATTATTTTAAAATTTTTAATTAAATTTCTTAAGTATTATTTTAGAATATAAAGGAGAAATTTGTTTTTTTATCTTGTATATGAAATAAATATATGGTATAATTAGAAAAAAAGATAATGCGGAGGGGATAACTATGGATAACAACTACAGAGGAGTTACACCTTTGAAAAAGAAAAGGAATAAAATTACACTGAATGCAGCTATTGTATTGTGCATTATAGTTTTCATTATAGGCATTCTGTGTGGTAATGCAGGTACAGCAAACAGGCAGAATCAGGAAGCTGCAAAACGCATTCAGGAACTTGAACAGGAAAACGAAATTAAGGTTACCCAGCTTGAAACTGAGATAGCAACAACTAAGGATGAGCTTAACAAGGTAAAGGGTGAGCTTGCCGAAGCAAATTCAAAGCTTGCAGCAATTGAAAAGGCAAATGAAGAAGCTCAGGCGGCAGCGCAAGAGGCAGAAACTCACGAGGCTGAAGTTGTAGAGACTGAAACCGAAGATACCCAGGATGATCAAACCAAGGAATCCGGCGGTTTGCTCAAAAAAATTATAGTAATTTGTCTGATAGTTGTAATTATCCTTTGTGTTCTTCTTGGCGCTTCCATCATACTTAAGAAGGGGAATGATGATGACGATGAGTACGATGGAGAAGACGACGAAGAATATGACGACTTCGACGACGATATCGAATACATAGAAGAAAACTATAATGATGAAAATGAATAATTAAGCTATACAATGCTGAGGGTTCCCTCAGCATTGTTTTATACTTGAAATTTTTTTTGATTTATTGTATAATAATATGTTGTATAAAAAGAAAGGGGAGAGCAGCTTGAATAAATTTGTTTTAAAATCTGACTACAAGCCCACGGGCGACCAACCGCAGGCTATCGATAGCTTAGTTCAAAGCATAAACAGAGGCGAGCACGCTCAAACCCTGCTTGGTGTTACGGGAAGCGGTAAAACATTTACTGTTGCAAATGTAATCGAAAAAGTTAACAAGCCTACGCTTGTTTTGGCTCATAACAAAATTCTTGCGGCTCAGCTTTGTAACGAGTTCAAGGAGTTTTTTCCCGATAACGCAGTGGAATACTTTGTTTCCTACTACGACTATTATCAGCCTGAGGCATATATTCCGTCAAGCGATACCTATATTGAAAAGGATGCTCAGGTAAATGATGAAATAGATAAGCTGAGGCACAGTGCAACATCGGCTCTTTTTGAAAGGCGTGATGTAATTGTTGTTGCATCTGTAAGCTGCATATATGGCCTTGGCGACCCTGAGGATTATAAGACACTTGTTCTTTCCTTAAGACCCGGTATGATAAAAGACAGAGACGAGGTTATCGAAAAGCTCATTGATATGCAGTATGAGAGAAACGACATAAACTTTGTGCGTGGTAAATTTCGTGTACGTGGAGATGTGCTGGAGATTTTCCCCGTAAGCAGTAGTGAAAGTGCTGTCAGGGTGGAATTTTTTGGCGACGAAATTGACAGAATAACAGAAATAGATGTCCTTACGGGTGAAGTTTTGGGTGTGCGCAGTCATGTTGCGGTTTTTCCTGCGTCTCACTATGTTACAACGCCTGAAAAAAGAGAAAGGGCGATTTTGTCCATAAGAGAGGAGCTTAACGAACGCCTCAGACTTCTTAAAAACGAAAACAGACTACTTGAGGCACAACGCCTTGAGGAGCGTACAAACTACGATATAGAAATGATAAGAGAAATAGGCTTTTGCAGTGGCATTGAAAACTATTCACGCCACATAAGCGGTCGCGAACCGGGAAGTCCGCCGTTTACACTTATAGACTATTTCCCTGAGGACTTTTTACTTGTTGTTGATGAAAGCCACGTAACAATTCCTCAGGTGCGTGCAATGTACGCAGGGGACAGAAGTCGTAAAAAAAGCCTTATAGAATACGGCTTCAGGCTTCCGTCAGCTTATGATAACAGACCGCTTAACTTTGAGGAGTTTGAAGAAAGACTGAATCAGGTTGTTTATGTAAGTGCAACGCCTGCGAAGTATGAGCTTGAGCAGTCGACTACTGTTGCTCAGCAGGTTATCCGCCCGACGGGACTGCTTGACCCGAAGATTTATGTTCGTAAAATCGAGGGGCAGATTGATGATTTGCTTTCAGAAATTTACATCCGTACTGAGAAAAACGAGCGTGTTCTTATAACCACACTTACCAAAAAGATGGCTGAAGATTTAACCGAATATTTTCAGACAATGGGTATAAAGGTCAGATATATGCACTCCGATGTTGAAACGCTTGAAAGAATGGAAATTATGCGTGATTTGCGTCTTGGTGTGTTTGACGTGCTTGTGGGCATCAATCTTCTTCGTGAGGGACTGGATATTCCTGAGGTGTCGCTTGTGGCTATCCTTGATGCTGACAAAGAGGGATTTTTAAGAAGCGAAGCCTCGCTTATTCAGACTATCGGGCGTACTGCAAGAAACGTCAATGGTACGGTCATTATGTACGCCGATACTGTTACCGATTCAATGAACAGAGCAATAAAGGAAACAGAGCGCAGGCGTGCTATCCAGGAAAAATATAATGAAGACAACAATATCACGCCCAGAGGTATTGTCAAAAACATTGGCGATGTTATTGCCGCCAAGAAAGAAGACGATCAGGCTTCAACTTCGGCAGAAAACATTGAAACTGTTATAATCAAGCTCGAAACAGAGATGAGAAAAGCGTCTGATGAACTCAGATTCGAAGATGCAGCCAAGATAAGAGACAGAATCAGGAGATTAAAAAAGGATTTTTAACTTGAGAGGATAAGCTGATATGGTTAATAAATATATCACAATAAAAGGTGCTCGTGAAAACAACCTTAAAAACGTGAATTTAAAAGTGCCTCGTGATAAGCTTGTGGTTTTTACGGGGCTTTCAGGCAGCGGTAAAACATCGCTTGCATTTGACACAATTTATGCTGAGGGGCAGCGCAGATACGTTGAATCTCTGTCTTCCTATGCAAGAATGTTTATCGGGCAGATGGGCAAGCCTGACGTTGACTCTATCGAGGGGCTTAGTCCTGCGATAAGTATTGACCAGAAGACAACCAGTAAAAACCCCCGTTCAACAGTTGGTACTGTAACGGAAATTTACGATTATTTAAGGCTTTTGTATGCCAATGTAGGTATCCCGCATTGTCCTAAGTGTGGAAAGGTTATAAGTCAGCAAACACTCGACCAGATTGTTGACAAGATTATTTCACTGCCGAATGACAGTCGTGTTCAGATTCTTGCGCCTGTTATCAGAGGTAAAAAGGGTGAGCATCAGAAAATTTTCGAAAACGCTAAAAAAAGCGGCTATGTGCGTGTGCGTGTTGATGGAATTATTTATGACCTTAGCGAACAGATAGACCTTGAAAAACAGAAAAAACACAACATAGAGATTGTTATAGACCGACTTGTTGTCCGTGATGACATACGCAAAAGACTTGCCGATTCCATTGAAATGGCGCTTCATCTAAGCGATGGAATTGTAATGGTACTAAACGGCGATGAGGAAATGCTTTTCAGCCAGAATTATGCCTGCGAAGACTGCGGAATAAGTATGGAGGAGCTTTCTCCGAGAATGTTTTCGTTTAATAACCCGCTTGGTGCCTGCCCCAAATGCAGCGGTATCGGTGCTCTCAGGCGTGTTGATCCGTCGCTTGTGCTTATAAGCGAGGAACTTACAATTCTTGAGGGTGCATTCTCCGTAAGCGGATGGCGTGCAGCGGACAAGGATGAGAGCGTTGCAAATTCCATTTACAGAGCACTTGCTAAAAAATACAATTTCAGGCTTGATGTTCCTGTGAAAAAGCTTTCTCAGGATGTTATAGATAAAATTCTTTTTGGAACAGGCGATGAAGAGATAGAGGTTGAACATTTTGGCAGAGGCGGAACAAGAAGGTACAAAACACGCTTTGAGGGACTTGTAAACAACCTGCAGCGCAGATATGATGAATCAACAAGTGAGTGGACAAGGTTTGATATTGAACGCTTGATGCGCGAAACTCCATGTGATGAATGTAATGGAAGAAGACTTCGTAAGGAAAGCCTTTCTGTAACAGTAAATGATATAAATATTGATAAGCTTTGCTCTATGTCTGTTAAGAAAACAAAAGATTTTTTTGACAAAATTAAGTTTTCGGCAAAGGAAAGTGTTATTGCAGAGCCTATTTTAAAGGAAATAAAGGCAAGAATAGGATTTTTAAATAATGTAGGTCTTGATTACTTAACGCTCTCTCGTTCGGCAGGGACACTTTCCGGCGGTGAGGCGCAGCGTATACGCCTTGCGACGCAGATAGGTTCAGGGCTTATGGGCGTTTTGTATATTCTTGATGAGCCAAGCATAGGATTGCATCAGCGTGATAATAAAAAGCTGATTGATGCGCTTAAGGCTCTTCGTGATATGGGAAATACGCTTATAGTCGTAGAACACGACGAGGAAACAATGCTCGAATCTGACTATATTGTCGACGTTGGTCCCGGTGCGGGTATTAACGGTGGCGAAATTGTGGCAGAGGGCACTGTTGAGGAGATAATCAAAAACAAGAACTCAATAACGGGCGACTACCTGAGCGGAAGAAAGAAAATAGAAATACCAAAAGATCGAAGAAAGGGTAACGGCAATTTTATTGAAGTTATACACGCTTCTGAAAACAACCTGAAAAACGTGGATGTTAAAATTCCGCTTGGAGAGCTTGTATGTGTTACGGGTGTTTCCGGCTCGGGAAAGAGCTCGCTCATAAACGAAGTTTTATACAAGCACCTTGCCTGCAAGCTTAATCACGCAAAACTTATTCCCGGTAAGCACAAAGGAATGAAGGGTATTGAAAATCTTGACAAGGTAATAAACATTGACCAATCGCCGATTGGTCGTACACCGCGCTCGAACCCTGCAACATATACAGGCGTATTTGGCGATATCCGTGAGCTTTTTGCCATAACGCCTGAAGCTAAGGCACGCGGGTATAGTTCGGGTAGATTCAGCTTCAATGTGCGTGGCGGAAGATGCGAGGCTTGCGGCGGCGACGGTATCATTAAAATTGAAATGCACTTCCTACCCGACGTTTATGTTCCGTGCGAGGTTTGTAAGGGAAAACGCTATAACAGAGAAACCCTTGATGTGCGTTATAAAGGCAAAAATATAGCCGATGTTCTTGATATGTCAGTTGATGAAGCATTAGAATTTTTTGACGCAATACCAAAAATAAAGAACAAGCTTCAGACAATGAAAGATGTCGGTCTCGGTTATGTTAAGCTTGGTCAGTCCTCGACAACTCTTTCGGGCGGTGAGGCTCAGCGTGTAAAGCTTGCAACTGAGCTTAGCAAAAGAGCTACGGGTAAAACAATTTATATTCTTGATGAACCTACTACAGGGCTTCATACGGCGGATGTTCACTGTCTTATGAACGTTCTTAATAAGTTTGTTGAAAACAAAAATACGGTAATTCTTATCGAGCATAACCTTGATGTTATTAAATCTGCCGATTATATCATCGACCTCGGACCTGAGGGCGGCGACGGCGGCGGAGAAATAGTGGCAACGGGTACGCCCGAAGAGGTCAGCAAGAATAAAAAGTCATATACAGGGCAATTCCTGAACAAAATACTGAAAAAATAAGAGTAAATCAAAAATCACCTCATATAATTATATGAGGTGATTTTTATGACAGAAAAACAAAATACCAAGAAACGTGAAAATCTGATTCTTGAAAACAGGGCACGCCTGACTATAACGGGAATAAGTGATGTCGAAAATTTCACAACAGAAAAAATTGTATTTGTAACTGAAAGCGGGGAGCTTACAGTTACCGGTAAGGATATGAAGGTAAAAAAACTAAGTGCCGAAAACGGTGATGCCATAGTAGAGGGCGAAATTAACGGCTGCGTTTATTCTCAGGGACGAAGAGACCGCGAAGGATTTATGAAGCGGGTGCTTAAATAATGGAAGTATCATCAAGCCATCAGCTCGATGTATTTTTTCTGTGCGTGCTGACGGGAATTTTGTGTGGAATCTTTTTTGATTTGCAGAGAAGTATAAGAAAAATAAGCTGCAGGGGAAGAACGCTTACCACTCTCCAGGATTTACTGTTTGCCTTTTTTTATGTCGGTGTGGCGCTTTATGTCGGCTTTAGTTTTAATCACGGGGAAGTAAGATACTATCAGGTACTTGGCGTTGTTTGCGGTGTTTTATTGTATCTGCTCCTTTTTAGCACTTTAGTAATGAAAGTAATGCAGTATGTTGGAAAAGCCTTTTACATAAGTGTGATAAAGCCACTGAAGTTCTTAATGGTCAGGTTATTTACTCTCATTAAAAAAATATTCTCAGTCCTCGTTAAAGCAGTCAAACGCATAAAGACTGTTGCCAAAATCGGTTGTAGTATTCAGATGAATAACATAAAACGGCTTAAAAAAAGGCTGAAAATGTTATAAAAAAAACTTTACAAACTCGCTCCTTTACGTTATACTATATTAAAAGGGGTGAGTTTTGTGATTAAGGCAGTTAAAAAGTCAGAAAATGCTAACAATAATAAAAATAAAAGTTATTATACCCGCATTGCGATTTGCCTTGTTATCACAATAGCTTTTGTGTGGACACTGATTTCCCAGCAAGTGCGTCTGGTAAGTATCAGGCGTGAAACGGAAGAATGCCGTAAGGAAATTGAAGCACAAAAGGAAGAATACTCAATTCTCAAGGAAAAGGCAAAGAACAATTCCTCAGACGATTTTTACGAAAAAAAAGCACGTGATGAGGGTTACGTGCGTGAGGATGAAACGGTCTTTGTTATAGGAAACTGATTTCATCAGTTTAAATATATTTTTTACATACTGAAAGGGGTCGCATACCTTTATGGCATTAGAAGTGGGACAAATAGTTGAGGGAAAGGTTTCCGGAATTACGGGCTTTGGCGCATTTATTGATTTACCTGAGGGTCAAACCGGGCTTGTACATATTTCGGAAGTAGCAAGAAACTATGTTAAAGATATAAATGAACATCTTTCTCTTAATCAGACAGTAAAGGTAAAGGTTTTATCTCTTGATGATAAGGGCAAAATAAGTCTTTCAATAAAAAAAGCCTTTGAAAATACTCAGCGTCGCGCGGCAGAACCTTTTAGGGGAAGGCCTGCTGAAATTGACTGGAATACGAATGAGCAAAAGGATATGTCATTTGAAGATATGATGGCAAACTTTAAACAGTCCAGCGATGCACGTATGCTTGACTTGAAGAGAAATACAGAAGTAAAGCGTGGCAACAGAAGAAAATAGTAATTGATAAAAGCGGAACGATAATGTTCCGCTTTTTTTAGTGCAGGCTATATTTCCCTAATGTTTCTACACGTTTTATTTCGTTTGAAAGAATTTTATCCATAGAAATGTCGAGTGCATTGCAAAGACTGGCAATATAAAATAAAATTTCGCCGATTTCACCTTCGATAATGCTTCGGCAATCTTTGCATAAAACACCCTCAATACACGCAGTTTTATCTTTAAGGTCAACCTCTGTCTTTTTACCAATTATTTTTATACAACCGCATCCTGTAGCGGCTTTTACGGTGCTACGGCTTATTCTTCCCGTACTTGTCTGACATTTTGTGAGAATATCGAGTAGATTACGGTTGCGGGCTAAAAGGATTTTAACTTTTTCCTGAAATGTATCGATAGTTTCTGTGTTCATATTTCTTCCTCCTACAGTTATAATTATAATTACCCAGACCACGCAAGTCAATGAGAGGGTTTGTCGAAAAAAGAAAAATATAAACACTCACGGCAGCTGTAAGATACAGTGCAAAACCTTCCGGCGTTATATTGACGCTACCAGGCCAAAATGATATTTCTGAATGTGTTCAACACAACTTAAATTAAACGAGGTGTTTAAAAAGATTGACTTTTTAAACACCCCGTTTCCATTCCTTAAATATTTCTGAA
>JAZRPN010000141.1:0-3182 GCA_045649225.1 Clostridia bacterium
ATCGCCCAGTTTTTTGATGTCGGCAAAAAAGTATCGATTGCCGTACACATCTATCAAAATTACACTGTTTTCGCTGAGTCTTATAAGGTTTGACGCCATATCCTCAACAGTAAACTCACGCTCTCCCGCCGTTGTGTCAACCTTCCAGTATGTATGACCAAACTCATCAGAAACGCTTTTAACCTTAATTACCTCAGGGATGAAATATCTTCGTTCAAGCTCGTTTTTTATAATTATCGCCTGCTCATCCGTGAATTCAGCAAGCGTGCGGATAATTCCTATCTCGTCGTTTTTATCGTTGCGGGAAAAGTTTTCCTTGCATACAGAAAGGTACTCGTCTTCAAACTTTAACGGAAACATTCTTCTCACGGCCACTCTACCCAAGTCCTCGTTATTAAACCTCAGCATAAGTAGACCGCTTTCGTTTTCGTAGAATTCAGTATTTTTCTGCGTTAAATAATTTATCTCGCTCATATGTTTTCCTCACTGTTATCAGTATATAGATGAAGTGCCTCAAGCTGTTTGCGTGCCATTTTGTGATAGACACCGTTGGTGTTGGCAAAAAGCTCCTCGTGCGTTCCTATTTCTGCGATGCATCCGTTTTCGACAACAACAAGTCTGTCGGCATTTCTGAGCGTTGAAAGACGGTGTGCAATGGCAATCGTCGTTCTGCCCATAACAAGCTTTTCAAGAGCCTGCTGGATTTTTTTCTCCGTTTCTGTATCAAGCGATGCAGTTGCCTCATCAAGTATTAGAATCTTCGGGTCCATAAGAATTGCACGTGCAATAGAAATCCTCTGCTTTTCTCCGCCTGAAAGATTAACACTGCGTTTTCCTATTTCCGTTTCATATCCTTCGGGCAAATTTATAATAAATTCGTGTGCATACGCCTTTTTTGCTGCATCCACAATTTCCTCAAAGGTTGCATCGGGTCGTCCGTATGCAATGTTTTCTGCAATGGTTCCTGTGAAAAGGAATGTATCCTGAAGCACCATTCCAATGTTTGAGTGCAAAACATCTTTCTTCAATTTTTTAACATTAACTCCGTCTATTAAGACCTCGCCATCGTTAACATCATAAAGTCTTGTAATAATATTTGTGATTGTGCTCTTTCCTGCACCGCTATGCCCCACAAGACCTATCATCTCACCCTTTTCAACCCTGAATGAAACATTTTTAAGTACATTTCTGTTGGGTTCATAAGAAAAGGTTACATTCTTGAGTTCTATGTTACCCTCAAGATTTTCAAGGCAAACAGGGTTTTCATCCTCAGGGACATCTGTCTCACGGTCAATAACCTCAAAGATACGCTGGGCACTGTTCATACAGTTAGTCCACCAGTCGAAAGTTTTCACCATAAAGTTCATCGGCTCGTAAAGAAGCGTAAGGTAACCAACAAATGTCATAAGCTGACCAAAGGTAAGCTTGCCGCCAAGCACCTGAACACCGCCTATTCCCCATACAAAAACAGCCGCTGCGGCCATTATCCAGCTTAAAAACGGGAATACCTTAGCAGAAGCAACACCCTCACGCAAACGATTTTTATAAAGCTCCTCATTAACATCTTCAAAGCGTTTTATCTCATTTTTTTCACGACCGAAAGCCTTAACAACTCTTATTCCAAGCAGACAGTCGTTTATGAGTGAATTAAGCTTTGACGAACGGTGCCAGGTGTGCCATTTAAGTTTCTTGAATTTTCTTGTTGACTTTTTAATTATAAAAGCAATCAAAGGCACGGGAATAAGCACCGTGATTGAAAGCAGTGGATTTGCAATAAAAAGCACAAGACCAATGCCCATAATCGTTACAGCGTTTATTATAAAGTTAGGCAAACCGTCATTTAGGAAATACTGAATATCGAGAGCATCACTGTTTACTCTGTTAAGAAGACTTCCAGTTCTTTTAGAGGTAAAGAATCTCATTCCAAGCTTTTGCATTGCCCCGAAGACCTCTGTCTTGATATCGAAAACAATGTTTCCCGACATTTCAGCACCGATTCGCCCGCGCAAAATTCCAAGTACAACTGAAAAAGCCGATAAAACAACAAGAATTCCCACAAGTAAAAGGAGTTTACCTGCAAGTATACCCTTGCCACCAAGGACATTATCGTATAAAACTGTACCCGTAAGGTACGGCTGAACGATATTAAGTAGGCTACTCAGCACTATTATTGCAATAATTTGCACAAGCTGTTTTTTATACCTCGGCACATAGGAAAGCACACGCATAAAAAGCTTTTTACGCCCTTTGTTTATAAAGTCAGTATCGCCACTATGCATCGGTGCATCATTTTTTTCAGGCATATTCTTCTTAGCACGTTGTACGGAGGAAACAAGCTTCTCAACATTTTTTGCCACGGCTAAACTAAAATAGCCAAGCGCAATCTCCTCTTCCTCGCAAAGAGCAATAATGCACCCCGACGATACGAACGAATCAACATAAATCTCTTTTATGTCGCCAATGCTTTTACGGATAAATTGCCCGTCCTCACTAACACTGCAGATTTCACTGTCAGTGAGAATAACCCAGCATTCACCATACTTGTTAAAGCTTTTCATGTCGCATTTAACATAGCTTTTTATATCGTCTGTGCTGATGGAATACTTTTCAAATAATTCAATTGTGGATTGTTCAAATACGCTCTGTAAATTCTGCAAGCTACTTGTCCCCAATCTAATTTATTATATCTTAATAATTATATACTTTTTCCATCAAAAAAGCAACACATTTATGCATAAATGTGTTGCCTTTTTATTTTCATTTTCTTATGATTTGTTGCTTATAAAAATTGCGTCGCCAAAGCTGAAAAATCTGTACTTTTCCTCCACGGCATGCTTATAAGCATCAAGCACATTTTCTTTCCCCACAAGTGCGCTTACAAGCATCACAAGCGTTGACTTCGGAAGATGGAAATTTGTTATTAAAGCGTCTGTCATTTTAAACTCATATCCGGGGTAAATAAAAATATCTGTCCACCCGCTCTGAGCTTTTATCTCGCCTTTAACAGAAGCACTTTCAACCGTTCTGCAGCTTGTTGTTCCAACGCAAATTACTCTTCCGCCATTTTGCTTGGTTCTATTTATAACATCAGCGGTTTCTTCCGAAACTGTGTAAAACTCCGAGTGCATCTTGTGCTTTGTAACATCGCTTACCTTTACAGGTCTGAAAGTACCCAAACCCAC
>JAZRPN010000142.1:0-3781 GCA_045649225.1 Clostridia bacterium
GTATTAAAAAAAGCTTGCACACCAAACGGTGTGCAAGCTTTTTTTAATGCGGAGTGCCAAGTTCGAAATGAAGGTAGGTTTTTGCTTAGGCAAAGACCTTCTTTTTTTGGTGCGAGAGACGGGACATCGTCAGAATACAAAGGACTCTCTTCATTTTGCTGACGCAAAACTTCGCTCGCATTTTGCATTCTTCCTCTCCGAAAAGATTTCGCTTCGCTGCTATCTTTTCGGGTGGCTTCAAGTCCCGTCTTTAATTTACAGAAAAAGAAAAAAGACCCCACTACGTGAAGTCTTTTCTTTTTTGGTGCGAGAGACGGGACTTGAACCCGTATGGTCATCCCACACGCACCTTAAACGTGCGCGTCTGCCGATTCCGCCACTCTCGCAAATCGGTTGCTCTTGACAACGTAGATTAGTATAGCAGAAAGTTTTGCTCTTGTCAACACATTTTTTCAAAAAATTTCAAAAATCAGAAAATGTGAAAAATTTACTGTAAAAAGGCACATTTTATTGACATTCGCTTTAAAAAAAGATATAATATTTAGGTGTATACAAAGGAGTGATTTTAGTGGAAAAACTTGGATTAAATGAAATTCGTGAAAGATATTTAAAGTTTTTTGAGAGCAAGGGACATTTGCGTTTGCCGTCGTTTCCTCTTGTTCCTCAGAATGATAATAGCTTGCTTCTCATCAATGCCGGTATGGCACCGCTTAAGCCATACTTTACAGGCAAGGAAATTCCGCCCAGAGAGCGTGTAACAACCTGCCAGAAATGTATAAGAACACCTGACATTGAGCGTGTTGGTAAAACTGCACGCCATGGTACATTCTTTGAAATGCTTGGTAACTTCTCTTTTGGTGATTACTTCAAGCACGAGGCAACTGCATGGGCATGGGAATTTATCACAAAGGACCTTCAAATTCCAGAAGACAGACTTTATGTTACAATATACGAAGATGACGATGAGGCTCTTGATATCTGGACAAAGGATGTAGGGGTAGACCCCTCGCATATTACAAGAATGGGCAAGGAAGATAACTTCTGGGAAATCGGCCTTGGTCCGTGTGGCCCGTGTAGTGAACTTTACTTTGACCGTGGTGAAAAGTACGGCTGCGGCAGCCCTGACTGTAAGGTTGGGTGTGAGTGCGACCGTTTTGTAGAATTCTGGAACCTTGTTTTCACACAGTTTGATAAAGACGAAGACGGCAACTACAACCGCCTTGCAAAGCCCAACATCGATACAGGTATGGGTCTTGAGAGAATGGCTGTAATTATGCAGGATGTAAACAATCTTTTCGAGGTTGACACTATCCGCAACATTATGATTGAAATCAGCAAGGTTGCAGGCGTAAACTATGGCGAGAGCGAAAAGAGCGATGTTTCACTCCGTGTTATCACTGACCATATCAGAAGTACATCATTTATGGTTTGCGATGGTGTATCTCCTTCCAACGAAGGAAGAGGATATGTTCTTCGTAGACTTCTTCGCCGTGCGGCACGTCATGGAAAGCTCCTCGGTATTGAGGGCACATTCCTTTGCGATATTGTTGATACGGTTGTGCGTGAGTCGGGCGATGCATATCCCCAGCTTGTTGAAAAGAAGGATTATATCAAGCGTGTTATAAAGAAAGAAGAAGAAAGCTTTGCTCAGACAATTGACCGTGGGCTTTCAATCCTTGAAGAAAAAATTGAAAGTCTTGAAAAGAGTGGCGAAAAGACTCTTTCAGGCGATGATGCATTCCGTCTTAACGATACTTACGGATTCCCGATTGACCTTACGGAAGAAATTCTTCAGGAAAAAGGTCTTGGGGTAGACAGAGATGCGTTTGACAAGCTTCTCCTTGAGCAGAAACAACGCTCACGTGAGGGCAGAAATGTTGGCGATGAAGCCGCTTGGAGCGAAGACGTTTATCAGACGCTCGGTAAAGACATTACAACAGAGTTTATCGGTTACGATAACGCTGAGTGCGAGGCAAACATCATCGCAGTCGTAAAAGATGGAGAGGTTACTGAAAGCGCAAACGATGGCGAAAACGCAGTGCTTATCCTTGACAAAACCGTTATCTATGGCGAAAGTGGCGGACAGATGGGCGACCACGGCGAAATCACAGGTGAGGGCTTCAAGGCAGAGGTTTTTGACGCAAAGAAGCTTGGCGACGGTAAGATACTTCACCACGTAACAGTGATTGAAGGCTCACTTTCTAAGGGAGATAAGGTAACTGTTTCGTTTGATGCTAAAAAGAGAATTGCAACTGCAAGAAACCATTCTGCAACTCATCTTCTGCAGAAGGCTCTGCGCACGGTTCTTGGCAGCCATATTGAGCAGGCAGGTAGCTACGTTGATGAAAACAGACTCCGTTTTGACTTCTCTCACTTTGAGGCAGTTTCAAAACAGCAGCTTCAGGAAGTTGAAAATATAGTAAATGAGTCAATTCTTGCGGCATATCCTATTGATATCAAAAATATGTCAATCGCTGAGGCAAAGGCGCAGGGTGCTATGGCATTGTTTGGCGAAAAGTACGGCGATACAGTACGTGTTGTAAATATGGGTGGTTACTCCATCGAGCTTTGCGGTGGTTGCCATCTTAAAAATACAAGCGAGGCTGGCCTCTTTAAAATCCTTTCAGAGGGCGGCGTTGCGGCAGGTGTAAGAAGAATTGAAGCCGTAACGGGCGAGGGTGTGCTTCGTTATATTGAAGAAAAGAATGCGGTTATCTTGAGCACTGCAGCGGCTCTTAAAACAACTGAGGGCGAGCTTGTTCATCGTGCTGAAGCAATTGCAAACGAAAACCGTGAACAGCAGAAGAAGCTTGAGCAGATTGAAGCTAAAATGGCAAGTGCCAAGGCAAGCGACATTATGTCAGGCGTAAAGCATATCGGAGATATTAACCTTATTGTTGCACAACTCGACGGCTCAACTGTTGATAATATCAGAAAAACAGGCGACGCAATCAAGGAAAAAACACCTATGTGCGTATGCGTATTTGCAGCAAACACTGATGGCAAGATTTCCTTTATCGCAATGGCAGGTGCCGATGCAGTAGCTAAGGGCGTTCACTGCGGAAAGATTATTAAGGAAATTACAGCAGCCTGCGGCGGCAGTGGCGGCGGTAAGCCCGACAGTGCCCAGGGCGGCGGTAAGGATGCAACGAAGATTGATGATGCCTTAGCACTTGTTGACGGCATTATTCAGTCTCAAATATAAGAGGTGATTTTATGGATTGCTTATTTTGCAAAATAGCGGCAGGGGAGATACCCTCGACAAAGGTTTATGAGGATGAGCTTGTATACGCATTTCGTGATATAGAGCCTCAGGCACCCGTGCATGTGCTCATAATTCCTAAAGAGCATATAAAAAGTGCTAACGAGCTTAATGAAGAAAATGCTCAAGTTGTGGCACATATCTATGCCGTTGCGGCAAAGATTGCAAAGGCAGAGGGTGTGGCGGAAAACGGCTACCGCATCGTAAACAACTGCGGTGAAGATGGCGGACAGACAGTAGGTCATTTGCATTTTCACCTTCTCGGAGGAAGAAGCCTTGCATGGCCTCCAGGCTGATTAGAATACTATTAAAAACACTTAATTTATAAGGAGAAAAAGAGATATGAAACTTAACGCTTATCTTAATCCCCGTAAGGACGAAAAGCAGAATATCAAGGTTGTTGACACCATAATAAAGGAAAAAGACGGTGTAACTGCCGTATATATGCGTGGAAATGCAAGCTTTCGTCTTGACCCTGATTTCGGTGCAGGTATTGAATTTGAAATTAACGATGTTGAA
>JAZRPN010000143.1:0-1514 GCA_045649225.1 Clostridia bacterium
CTTATGCAAAAGGTCAAGAACACCTATTCCGTCTGCAATTTCATCTGCGCCGATTTGTGCTGACGGCATATTTTCATCATCATAGCCCTTAGAGAAAACTGCTCTTGCTGCATTCTGAGCCTTGGTAGCCTCTTCCTCACCGTGTACAAGAAGTGTAAGCTCGTAAGCTAATCTTTCTTTCACGGGGTTAAGCTGACTTCCCTCAAGTTTTTCGTATACACGGATTTCATCCATCGGAATGAAAGTGAGAAGACGCAAGCACTTGCATACATCGCCATCGTCAACGTTTCTCCAGTACTGATAGAATTCGTACGGAGAAGTTTTATCTGCTGAAAGCCAGACTGCACCGCTTGCAGTTTTACCCATCTTCTTACCCTCACTGTTTGTAAGAAGAGTAAATGTCATACCATAAACCTGCTTCTGATCCTTACGTCTGCAAAGGTTAAGACCGCCAAGGATATTGCTCCACTGATCATCGCCGCCAAGCTCAATCTTACAATCGTACTTACGGCTGAGCATAAGAAAGTCATAGCTCTGCATAAGCATATAGTTAAATTCAAGGAATGACAAGCCCTTTTCAAGTCTCTGCTTAAAGCATTCTGCCTGAAGCATCTGATTTACAGAGAAGCATGAACCGATGTCGCGGATGAATTCAACATAGTTAAGATCAAGAAGCCAATCAGCATTATTGACCATTATTGCCTTTCCGTCAGAAAAGTCAACTATTCTTGAAAGCTGTTCTTTAAAACACTCACAGTTATGGTCAATAGTTTCCTTTGTCATCATTTTACGCATATCGGTTCTGCCTGACGGGTCGCCGATATGTCCAGTTCCGCCACCTACAAGAGCGATAGGACGATGCCCGTGGTTTTGCATATGGCGCATAACAATCATCTGCAGGAAATGACCTACGTGCAAACTGTCTGCAGTCGGGTCAAAACCGATATAAAATGTAACCTTCTCTTTACCGAGAAGTTCTCTTATTTCTTCCTCATGTGTAGTCTGTGCAATAAGACCTCTTTCTTTTAAGACGTCAAATACGTTATCCATAGTAAACATTCCTTTCAAAACAACTGAATTTATTATACCATTTAACCCCCATATTTTCAAGAGTTTTTTACAAATATTTGTGATAAAATTCCATTATTTACATAAAAGATAACACTCCCTCCCGTCGAATAAAAAAACGAGGAGAGTGAGACTTATGAAAAACAAAAAAATCATTTCTGCACTTGTTGCTATTTCCATTGTTCCGCAAGTAGCAATGGCAAAGGTAAATTACACAGTGCAAAAAGGAGACACCTACTGGCTGATAGCCCAAAAATTCAACACTTCGCTGAGCAAAGTGCTCGAAGAAAACAACGCAAGCTCGTCACCTGTGCTTAATATAGGTGATATCGTAACGGTTCCGTCTTCAACATATATCGTTCAAAAAGGCGATACATACTGGCTTATTGCAAATAAGTGCGGCGTAAGTTTAAAAGAGATTTTAAGCGCAAATAACGCCAACGAAG
>JAZRPN010000144.1:0-10122 GCA_045649225.1 Clostridia bacterium
CCATGGAGGTTGCACACGTTGCAGGCATCATGGCAGGCGAGCTTGGAGTGGATGTTACACTTGCAAAGCGTGCAGGTCTTCTCCACGATATCGGTAAGGCTGTTGACCACGAAATCGAAGGCAGCCATATCCAGATTGGTGTTGACATCGCAAAGAAATACAACGAAAATCCTGAAGTTATCCACGCAATTGAGGCACACCACGGTGATGTTGAAGCTAAGACAATCGTTGCTTGCTTAGTTCAGGCGGCAGATGCTGTCAGTGCGGCAAGACCGGGTGCAAGGCGTGAGAATATTGAGGCGTACATAAAGCGTCTTCAGCAGCTTGAGGAAATAACAAATTCGTTTGCAGGCGTTGAAAAATCTTATGCCATCCAGGCGGGCCGTGAGGTTCGTATCATGGTTAAGCCCGAGGAAATCGGCGACGGCGATATGGATTTTGTTGCAAGAGAAATTGTTAAGAAAATTGAAAGTGAGCTCGAATATCCCGGACAGATTAAGATAAATCTTATCCGTGAAACACGTGCCACAGACTATGCAAAATAGGAAAAGAATGGGCATTTCAAAGAGCTTTGAAATGCCCTTTTCATAATTTAACGAGGCTTAAAAGGTATGAACATTTTATTTATTGGCGACATAATGGGCCGCAGCGGAAGAGATGCAGTTTTTGATCTCCTGTGGCAGATAAAAAACGAATATAATATTGACTATACCATCGCTAACGGTGAAAATGCATCGGGCGGGCTTGGGATGAATCAGAATTCGTACAGCGAGCTTTGTCGTGCAGGTGTGGATTTTTTCACTATGGGGAATCATACGTTTTCCAAAAAGGAAATCGTAGGCATGCTTGAGCGTGGCGAAAATATCGTACGCCCTGCAAATATGCCCCAGGGTACACCGGGCGAGGGAATGGCAATTGTAAATACTTCTTACGGAAAAAAGATTGCAATAATAAACCTTTTGGGAAGAGTCTATATTGACGAAAACAATGCTTCCCCGTTTTTTACGGCGGATGAGCTTATAGAAAAGGCAAAGGAAAAGACAAATATTATCATTGTCGATATTCACGCTGAGACAACGAGTGAAAAGGAAGCCCTCGGCTACTATCTTGACGGGCGTGTGAGTGCGGTTTTGGGAACGCACACTCACGTGCAGACGGCGGATGAAAGAATACTGCCCGGTGGCAGTGCATATATTACCGATGTCGGGAGAACGGGAACGCTTCACAGCGTATTGGGGCTTGACAAGGATGCCTCCATTGCACGCTTTATTTTCCCACCCGATGTTAAGAAACCGCCGTTTAGCGTTGCAAAGGGAAAATATCAGCTTTGCGGTGTTATAATCAAAATAAATGACGAAAGCGGCAAGGCTGAGGGGATAGAAAGAATATGTGTATTGCAAAAATAAATTCAATTTCGCTTTACCAAAGTGAGCTTTTAAGCGAATTTAAAGGCTTGCTCCATGGCTTTACAGCAAGATATGGCGGCGTAAGCAAGGGAGAATATGAGAGCCTTTCGCTAAGTCATATGCGAGGCGACGACCTCGCTTGTGTGCAGGAAAACCGAAAAATTTTATGCAGGGAATTATCCCTTGATTATGAAAAGCTTACATCAACGAGGCAGGAGCATACCGATAATATTAAGATAATTGACAAAAACTCTATAGGCTATGGTATTCATACCGACTGGAACGAGGGCGTTGATGGTATTATCACTCAGGAGAAAAATGTTCCGCTCATTTGCTACAGTGCAGACTGTGTGCCGATACTTTTTTATGCAAGTGATATTAAAGCAATTGGTGCAGTGCATTCGGGCTGGAGAGGTACAAAAGAGAAAATTGCCGAAAAAGCTGTTATGATGCTTAAGGAACTTGGTGCAAGGGGCGAAAATATTTTCGCTGCAATCGGTCCTTGCATCGGAAAGTGTTGCTATGAGGTAAGTGAGGATGTAGCACTTAATTTTGAGGAAAAGAGATACACAAAAAAAGAAAACGGCAAATTTATGCTTGACCTCGCAGGTGTCAATACGGATATTCTCAAAAATGCAGGAGTAAAAAATATCACGATTTCCGGGATATGTACAAAGTGCAATAACGATATGTTTTTTTCGCACCGTGGACAAAGCGGAAAAAGCGGAACTCTTGGCGGTATAATTTGTATGAGGTAATGTTATGAGCGTAAAAAAATTAGTTTGTGTTCTATGCAGTGCCCTTGTCCTTTTTTCAGGCTGTGGGAAAAAGGGTGGCACTCAGGATGCGAAAAATCAAAATCAGAATAAAGTCATAAAAATACAGATGCATCAGACAGATACTCTAAACCCCATTTTAGCTTATGATGAGACAGTGCGTGATGCACTTTCGCTTTGCTATGAGCCTCTTTTCAGGGTAAATGAATCTGGCATGCCTGAGGGTGTGCTTGCAAATTCGTATAAAATATCAGACGATTCGCAAAGCGTTATAATTCTGCTTAAGGACTCTGCCTCGTGGCACGATGGGAAGGCATTTAAATCGGAAGATGTTGTCTATACCATAGAATATATTAAATCTCAGGAAAATTCTCCGTACTACTTCTGTGTTCAGTATATAGAAGAGGCAAAGGCGATAGACGATTTGAGCGTAAAGCTCACGCTTTCGCGCCCTTATGCGCAAATGGCGTACTCGCTGTACTTCCCTATAATTCCAAGGAATAGTAACGAGCTTGACGATAAAATTATAGGCACAGGTGCATATAAAATGGTGAAGAATCTTGTGTCGAGCGAAATCACGCTTGAGAAAAATACCTCCTGGCACGGTGGAGAGGCGCAGACGGACACTGTACTCGTTACAATGACAAGAAATAACGATATCGCCGCATCTGCTTTTAATACGGGTGTTATAAATGTTGTTACAAGCGGTGCATACGATTTGTCAAACTATGCCTTGATGGAGGATGTTAAAAGTAAAAAGTACTCGTCTGCAAGGTACGAGTATATGGCTTTTAATCAGAAGTCTTCTGTCTTTGCTTCGAAGTTTATAAGACTTGCCGTTACGTCCGCAATCAATCGCGAGGAACTTGTAGAAAATGCCTACAACGGCTATGCAGTGGCGGCAAACGCTCCGCTTCATCCGCAATCAGAAAAGGTGATGCACTCCGTAACGCTTACGGACTACAATCTCGAAAATACGTATGAGCTTTTGTTTTATGAGGGTTATACCCCGAATGAAAATACAGGGATTCTTGAAAATGAAAACAAAAAGGGTATATCCTTTACAATCACTGTAAATAAGGAAAACACGGCTCGTGTAAAATGTGCCGAACAGATTTCCGCTCAGCTTGTAAAAGCGGGGATGAATGTATCGGTAAAAACGCTTGATTTTGAAGACTACAAAAAAGCGATAGAAAGCGGCTCCTACGATGCTTATATCGGTGGGGCAACGCTTGGAAATATTTATGATTACGAGTTTTTGCTGTCAGGTGAGGGAAAGCTTAATTCTTTCGGTTATTCGGATAAGTATATGGAGCTTGCGCTCTCGCAGATGGCGTCGTCTCCATCGGAGGATTCGCTCGAAAACGCCATTTTGAACTTTGAGGAGGTTTTCACCCGTGAGCAACCCGTTTGCGGAATTGCGTTTTTAAGTGATGTGCTGATCACCTCGGGCAAGGTAAGCGGAGAATTTGCACCAACTATGAACTTTCCGTACGCAAACCTTTACAACTGGAAATTGAAGTGAAAGAAGCGTGCCGCTTCACCCATGCCGCGTGTCGGCTGAATTTAGAAAAACAGACTCTGCTCGCGATTGTATAAGTAAATTCTATACGGTAAATAATAAACACCTTTTTACATATTCTGTAATAGAATGTAGGGAGGTGTTTTTCTTTATGAAAATCAAACGAATACTTATAATTGGCGGAGATGCAAGAATACAGCAACTTGCAAATCTTCTTACTGCAGATGGTTACGAGGTCTGCTCCTTTGACGGTGAGGGAGCTCTTAAAAGCGCTGTTGAGGCAAGTGATGCCGTAGTGCTCGGCTTGCCTGCCAGCCGTGATGACAAGTGCATCGATGCACCAAAGCTTGACAAGCCAATCCTGATAAAGGACTTATTTCAGCTTATGGGAAATAAGAGGATATTGCTTGCAGGAAAAATGAGCGAAAGTATGAAAGCCATTGCAGATGTGTTTAACGTAAAATGGGTCGACTATTTTATGAGGGGCGAATTCGAGGTAGCAAACGCCGTGCCCACGTGCGAGGGAGCAATTCAGATAGCAATGGAAGAAATGCCCATAACCTTGCATGGGTCAAACGCTGTGATTACAGGCTACGGAAGAATAGGCAGACTGCTTGCCAATGACCTAAGGGCTCTGGGTGCCAATGTTACCGTCTGTGCGAGAAAAGCTCAGGCACGTGCTGTTGCAAATGCAGATTCACATCAGAGTGCACCGTTTTCAGAACTTCCGAAGCTGTGCGAAAAGGCAGATGTAGTGTTTAACACAGTTCCTCAGACGGTAATTGACCGCAAGGCGCTTGTGCGCTCTAAAAACACACTTATAATAGACCTTGCGTCAAAACCCGGCGGAGTGGATTTTGATGCGGCTCGCGATATCGGTGTAAAGGTAATCTGGGCACTGGGACTTCCGGGCAAGGTTGCACCCGTAAGCGCAGGTAAAATCATCAAAGAAACGATATGTAACATCTTTTCCGAAATGGAGTAGAAGTGAAGTAAGGCTTATAGCACCAATTCGCCTGATTTGTAATAGTATGTATAGAGATATTTTTTGCAAAAAAAATATACTACATTTCAGCGAGTAAGGTGAATGATATGAATGTATCCTCCGTGCAACTGGGGTTTGCTCTTACAGGCTCCTTTTGTACTTTGAGAAGTGTGATTGATTCGCTACGCCAGATGAAAGAATATGGATTTAATATACTCCCCATAATGAGCGAGAGTGTGTTTTTTACGGATACTCGCTTTGGAAAATGCAAGGATTTTATTGAAGAAGTTGAGGCAATTTGTAAAAATAAAGTGATTTCAGGCATTACTGCGGCAGAGCCAATAGGTCCAAAAAAATTAATTGATGCGCTTGTTATTGCGCCTTGTACGGGAAACACTCTGGCAAAGCTTGCAAACGGTGTAAACGACAGCACTGTTCCTCTTGCGGCAAAGGCAACTCTTAGGAATAACAGACCTGTTATTATCGCCCCGTCAACAAATGACGGACTTAGCGCAAGTGCGAAAAATATAGGGCTTTTACTCAATACAAAAAACATCTACTTTGTGCCTTTTGGTCAGGATGATCCGTTTAAGAAAAATAACTCCCTCGTGGCAAAGTTTGAGCAGATTATACCTGCGGTCGAAAGCGCGCTGAAGGGAGAGCAATTGCAACCTATACTGCAATAAAAAAAGAGAGTGTAACAACACTCTCTTTTTAAATTACTCTACTTTGCCAGCAAGATACTTTCTAAATACGATTTCCAAAATTTCATCACGTTCAACCTTGGTTATAAGGCTTCTCGCACCCTTGTGGCTTGTTATATAAGTCGGGTCGCCCGACATAATGTAGCCGACCATCTGACTTATCGGGTCATACCCCTTTTCAACCAACGCACTGTGCACACGAAAAATTATAGCATCAATCTCGGTATCTCGTGTTTTGCATATATCAATATGAGTTGTTTTGTTGTCAACCATAGCCGGTCATTCCTTTCAAAAAACTTTCTTCAATCATAGAATACACTATATGTTGGATTAAATCAATAGCAGTAACACAATTTTAATATTAAAGTCATTTACATTTAAAATTATACTGTACAACAGTAGAAATATGTGTTATAATGTAAATCTAAATCAACAACGGAGGGCAAGTTATGGCTGATTTTTTTCACTTTCAGAAATGTGTGCCATTACCCATTGAATTTATAAATAAATATATGATTAACGCTAACGCAACATACGTAAAAGTTTACCTTTACGGCCTGGCGCTTTGTTATGAATCAAAGGAAAATGTAACAAATGCCGATATTGCGGAAGCTCTTGATATTCTTGAAACCGATGTCAGCAAGGCGTGGCGTTACTGGAAAAGAGTTGGCCTTGTAAGTAGCGAGGGAAAGGGCACAATAATGTATAACGCTATTCCCTGTGCAGAAAATCTTCCTGAGGAAAAGAAAAAGGAAGAGCCTGAAACCAGGAAAGAGCCGCAAACGCAGGAGCGTAAGCCTGCTGCAAGCATGGAGGAGATTTCCAAGGCAATGGACGTCAATCCCAAAATGCGTGAAACTGTTAAAATGGCAGAACAGATTCTTAAAAAGACGCTCTCAAGCCGTGAGATTGAAGCCATCTATAACTTTATGCAGTGGTATGGTATGAGCGAAGCGGTTGTGCTGGAGCTTTTTGAATACTGCGTTACAATAGATAAGACAAGCATTTCCTACATAGAAAAGGTTGCACAAAACTGGTTTGACAACGGAATAACAACAGTTGAGGCTGCAACAAAGGTGCTTAACCGAGCTGTTAAAGAGATAAAAATGCAAAACAAGTGCAGGAAAATGTTTGGCGTCGACAGAGCGTTTTCCGCAGGTGAGATAAAGTACATATCCGCCTGGGTGTCAGAATATATGATGAGCGAGTCTATGATTAAAGCGGCGTATGAACGCACGGTGCTCAATACCGGCAAGCTTTCCATGCCTTATATGAATACAATTCTTCGTTCATGGCACGAAAAGGAGATAAAGACCGTTTCGCAGATAGAGCAAAAGGGTGATTATCAATCGCCTAAGAAAGCCAGGAACTCGTCTTATGAGCTTGACGAAATGGCGGCACGAGAAAGACAGTTAAGACTTGCAAAACAAAAGGGTTGAGGTGAACAAAATGCCTGAAACAATTTATGATAAGGCAGCCAGGATAATATCGCAAAGGAAGAAAATGCGTGAGGCAGAACTCGCTTCCCGAAAGAGCGAGGTTTTTGAAAAAATCCCCCGCATAATGGAAATTGAAAATGAGCTTGATCGCTTTGGTATACGTATGCTTAGCCTTGTGGCAGAAGGCAAATGCGATGAGGACAGGGCAGTTGCAGGTATAATGGCAGAAAACAAGCAGTACGTTGAAGAACGCAACAGACTTCTTTCCATTCATGGTTACGGTGGGGGTTATCTCGAGCTAAAGCCTTTTTGCGAAAAGTGCGGCGACACAGGCTTTGTAGACGAAAAGCTTTGCCAGTGTATGAAAAAGGAAATAGCCGAATGTGCGCTTCGGGATGCTAACCTTTCATCGGTTATGGTAGGGCAGAGGTTTGAAAACTTCAGTCTTGATTATTACAGCGGGGAATATGTTGCTGAATATGGATGCTCCCCGAAAGAGAATATGAGTGCGATTTTAAACGAATGTCTGCAGTACGCAAGAAGCTTTCCTGATGTTAAGGAGAATCTGCTTTTCTGCGGTGGTTGCGGTCTTGGAAAGACTTTTCTTTCTTCAGCAATCGCAAATGAGTTGCTTGAAAAAGGCGTAGATGTTTTGTATGTCAGCAGTAATGCACTTTTCCCCATTCTTGAGGATATGCATTTTGGTCGTGAGGTTTCTGACAGAGCAGAATATATTGTAAAGAAATTAAATGACTGTGAGCTTCTCATCCTTGATGACCTTGGTAGCGAGTTCGTAACACAGTTTACCTGTGCGGAGCTTTTCCGCATTATAAACAACCGTTTGCTCAGCGGCAAAAAAATGATTGTATCCACAAACCTTAACCGCAATATGCTTGCAAAAACTTATAACGAGCGTATTGCATCCCGCATAACGGGCGGTTTCAGTATTCTCGAATTTTTGGGCAAAGATATACGTGAAATCAAAAAATTTGAATCGCACGGAGAATAAATATGAAAAAATCAGTGGAATTACTGAAAAAGCATATCGAAAGTATTGAAAAGATAATCCTGCAGTTTTCACTTGATGAAAAAAGTGCAGTATCGCAGCTTCACGAGCTTAAAGAGGCACTTTGCGAAGTTTGCTCTCTTTCAGAAGAAGAACGGGAACTGTATGAGCCGGCAGTATACAATGCTTTGGCAACAATAAACACGGCTCCCATCTCTGATAAAAAGAACGCACAGCTTCTTGATGCATTGATTGATGCAAAGGAAGAGCTTATAATTATAAGCGAAATGATATAAGAATAAAAATGGGATGTAAAAACATTGTTTTTACATCCCATTTTTTTAGATTAGTTATTTTTCTGATTATTATTCTCGTTGTTCTTCTGCTGAGAATCCTTCTGCTGATTGTTTTTCTGGTTTTCGTTCTTCTGCTGACTGTTCTTCTGATTTTCGTTCATCATATTCACCTCCCGAAAGCAAGAAAACATCTTGCTACGGGTAGTTTGTACATAATTAAAAGAAAAATACATCAAACAGTAAATTTTTTCTTATTTAAATATGAAAGCACACCATTATAGCTTTCAGGGAAATCAAAAACAAGCTTGTAAGCTGTAAGCTTTTGACCGCCGCAGGACTTTGCCCCGTACTTTTTATCCCCCACAAGCGGGCAACCAATCGACGAAAAGTATGCCCTGATCTGATGACCCCTGCCGGTGTGCAGTAGTACCTCAATTTCCGAAATATTATTTTTGGTTTCAATAACTGTGTATTGCATCGAGATTTCTTTTCCGTCGGTTGAAGAAATCTCGCTTTTATTTTCGTTAGCATCCTTTTTAATAAAGGCGTTTACATTGTCTTGCTTTTTATAAGGCGCTCCCTCGACACTGCAAAGATAATATTTTTTTACAAATCTCAGACGAATCATTTCATTCATATCACGAAGTGCCTGAGCGTTCTTTGCGCCGATAACAAGACCGTTTGTGTTGGTATCTATTCTGTTGCACAAGGCGGGCGAGAAAGAACTTTCGGCACCTGCCTCATATTCACCTTTTGATGCAAGGTAGCTTTTAAGCATATCTGAAAGCGTGCCCGTAGGGTGAAGCTTATCCGGCTGACACATAAGTCCAGTAGGCTTATTGAAAATAATTATATTTTCATCTTCAAACACAATTTCAGCGGTGAGTGGGCAGTCAGCTATCTCTTTTTGCGTACGAAAATCTTCCTTTATATATATACGCAAAATATCACCCTCGCAAAGCGGGTAATCTTCCTTTATCCATTTGCCGTTTATTTTGACATCTTTTTTCCGGAAAGTCTTGTAAATCAAAGACGAGGGTGCGCTTGTGGCTTTAAACAAAAATCTGTCAGCACGAAGACCTGCGTCGTTTCTTCCTATTATATATTCTATCATATAATCACCAACTTTATTTTATAATAAATGGCCAATGAATACAAGTACAGATTAAAATTGCACAAAATCGCCAAAAAAGATATATTGGTTTTGTGCAATCGTACAAAAATTAAAAAAAGCTGAAAAAATTCAATATTATACTTGCAAAGTTGTGCTTTATAGTATAAAATATGATGGCTGTGATATGACAGACGATGAAGCGGGAGGTTGCTGCCCACATGAGGCAGGTTTTTCCGTGGAGAATGTCCGATTCGATGAAATCGGGCGGCAATCACTGTACAACATGATAAAGCTTTGCACATTTGTGCCCATCTTCATGTAGTGCCCAGAGGTTTGCCCTGGGTTTTAATATGGCAAAAGGCGAAACGCCCGGCGCCGTGTACAGTCGTCGCATTAGTCAGCAATACTATATTTTTTAGGAGGCAGTGCAATGGCAGCAAAGCAGAAAATCAGAATCAGGGTAAAGGCGTATGACCACGTTCTTCTTGACCAGTCCGCAGAAAAGATTGTGGATACTGCTAAGAGAACAGGCAGCACAGTGTCAGGTCCTATTCCGCTTCCCACGGAGAAAGAGATTGTTACAATCCTTCGTGCAGTTCATAAGTACAAGGACAGCCGTGAGCAGTTCGAACAGAGAACTCACAAGAGATTAATTGACATCCTCAATCCCACCCCCATTCGCGCTGAAGTCTTTAATAACCACCTGATCGGGATCATATCCGAATGAGACATGATCGAACTCGACCTCTCCCCGGATCTCTCCTTCATCTCCGAGCGCGTCGGGATCGTCGATCTCTTCTTCCTCTCCGAGAAAATCGAATACTCTTTCAGCTGCCGCGGCCATAGACTGCACCTGATTCATGATCTGCGCGAT
>JAZRPN010000145.1:0-2089 GCA_045649225.1 Clostridia bacterium
CCGTAGTTTTCAATAAACACAACCTTAATTTTTGAGTTTACCGATGCATCGTTATTTATAAGCTTTGCAACATCGTTAATAAGCCTTATAATAAGCTTTGCTCTCTTGTACCCCGGAGATGCCTTCGCACCGAAGATAAATGTGTGCGGATACATATCAAAGCTTGGGTCATTCTTAAGCTTGTCGTAAAGATAAAGCACGTGCAGAATATTCATAAGCTGACGCTTATATTCGTGCAGACGCTTAACCTGAACATCAAAAATACTGTTCGGGTCAACATCAATACCATTATGCTCCTTGATATATTTTGCAAGAGCCTTTTTATTTTCGAGCTTAATCTCGGCAAAACGGTTCCTGAAATCGCTGTCTTCTGCATACGGAAGCAGTTTTTCAAGCTCTTTTGAGTCCTTTATCCACTTATCGCCTATTTTTGACGTAATAAGTTCACTAAGCTGCGGGTTTGCAAGGCAAAGCCAACGCCTGTAAGTTATTCCGTTTGTGATAGGAACAAACTTCTCGGGCGTGAGATTGTTATAATCACGGAAAACATCGTTTTTGAGAATATCTGTGTGAAGACCTGAAACGCCGTTCACCTTATGACACGTTGCAAGGCACATATTTGCCATATTGATATAATTGTGTGCGATGATTGACATATAGTTTATTTTACCCCAGTCATCGCCGTAGCGTGAGTGAAGGTCTTCGACGAGGCGACGGTTCATCTCGTCTACAATCATATAGATTCTCGGAAGAAGACGGCTAAACATTTCCATCGGCCATTTCTCAAGAGCCTCTGCCAAAATGGTGTGGTTTGTATACGCAAACACACGGCAGACAATATCCCATGCCTGTTCCCAGCCCATTCCCTCATCGTCCATAAGAACACGCATAAGCTCGGGAATTGCAATAGCGGGATGAGTATCGTTAATATGAATTGCCACATACTCAGGAAGCTTTTCAAGGTCAAGTCCCTTGTGATGACGCTTGAATCTCTGGATTATCCACTGAATTGTGCACGAAACAAAGAAATACTGCTGACGAAGACGAAGCGCCTTACCCTCCTGATGATTGTCCTCGGGATAAAGCACCTTGCTGAGTACCTCTGCAAGAGCCTTTTCCTCAACTGCACGAAGATAATTACCACCTGAGAAGCTTGTCATATCAAGGTCCTTTTCAGCTCTTGCTGACCAAAGGCGAAGCGTATTTACAATTTCTGCATTGTAGCCTACAATCGGTACATCGTAGGGAACTCCGACAACGTTTGTCGTATCCTCGTACCACACCTTAAGCCCCTCGCCAGTCATCTGTGTATTAACCTTACCGCCAAAGCGAACAGTTACGCTCTCTTCTGGGCGCGGGATTTCCCACACAGTGCCGTCTTCAAGCCAGTTATCAGGTGTTTCAACCTGCTCACCGTCAATAATGAGCTGCTTAAACAAGCCGTACTCGTATCTTATAGAGCAACCAAATGACGGAAGCTCAAGCGTTGCGAGTGAATCGAGGAAGCAAGCTGCGAGTCTACCGAGACCGCCGTTACCAAGCCCTGCATCCTTTTCCTGCGATGCAATCTCTGAAAGAGAGCATCCCATAGTATTTAAAACCTTGTCGTAATCCTTCGTAAGCCCCGTATTAAGTAAATTATTACCGAGCGAACGACCCATCAAAAACTCGAAAGAAAGATAAAAGAGTTCCTTTCTCTGCGCAGTTCTCTGTCCTCTGCGATACTGGGTCCATCTCGCCATAATATCATCACGCAACGTTAGTGCCGCTGCCTTATATATATGGGATTTGGTAGCGTCCTCCAAAGTTCTTCCGAAGTGGCGGCTGAGCTTGCCAACTATTTCGTCTTTAATTTTCTCTTGAGCCGCACTCAAAGCCTTAGCTTTTACTGCCAAAATTAACACATCCTATTCATACTTATATACGCTTTATTATACTATAACAAGTTATAAACTTCAATATACGATTTTGCTGAATTTTTCCACGAAAAATCGGATTTCATCGCTCTTTTAACCATAGCCTGCCACATTTTCTTGTCATTATACCATGTTCGTTTGGCGTAATTTAAAATTCCAAGCATTTCGTGTGC
>JAZRPN010000146.1:0-4111 GCA_045649225.1 Clostridia bacterium
AGATTTTCACATCCTGTTTAGCTTTGGCCACGTATTGAACTTCAATGCTTTTGCGGCATTTAAAACCGATAATCACGATTACCCCAATCATTGCAAGCACTGCAATAAGACCGGGAATAAAAGCAGTTCCCACTTTGCCTGTTGAGATAAGTGTGCCTGCCTGATATACCAAAAACGAAACTATATACCCTGTAGCAAGCTGAAGACCAATTCCGCCAAACATCCACCGCTTGCTTTTTATTTCGGAATTCATAGCACCGATAGCACCAAAGCAGGGCGGGGAGTAAAGGTTAAACATAAGGTATGCAAGAGCCGCCCAAGGACCAATGCCGATAACACCTGAAAGCTCGCCCGCACTGCCGACAAGCTCGAAATCACTGCTGATTACTGTTTCGCCTATAGCAAATACTGCGGCAAGAGTGCCAACAATCTCTTCCTTGGCAATAAAGCCCGTTATGCTTGCTGCTGCAAACTGCCACAAGCCAAATCCAAGTGGTATAAGTAAAAACGCAAAAGGTTTTGCGATGGTTTCAAGGATTGTAACGGCGGTTGTCGGATCTTCCACAAATTCAAAACCGAGGGTATAAGATGCCATAATGGTAACAACTGCATTACAAATAAGGATTATTGTGCCGGCCTTTATTATATATGCTTTACCGCGGTCAAGCATAGACGAAACGGCTTTCCCAAGTCCCGGAAGCTTGTATTCGGGAAGCTCAATGATAAAGAATGATTTTTTGTGCTTGTAGCCCGTCATCCATTTTATAATAAGTGCCCAGATAAGCACGAGCAAAATTCCTGCAAAGTACATCAGTGGCGACACATAGCTCTTGTCAGGGAAGAATGCACCCGCAAAAAGCGCAATAACAGGGATTTTTGCACCACAGGGAATAAACGGTGCAAGGATTGCCGCCGCTCTTTTTTCTCTTTCATCACGGATTGTGCGGCACGCCATAATTCCGGGGATTGTACATCCTGTGCTTATAACCATCGGGATTATGGATTTACCCGAAAGGCCAACGTGCTTGAATATCGGGTCAAGCAAAACGGATACCCTTGCCATATACCCGCAATCTTCAAGTAAAGCAATAAGAAAATACATAATCATTACAAGCGGCAAAAAGCCCACAACTGCGCCTACACCGCCTATAATTCCGTCTATAACGATTGTCTGAAGTATGGGGGAGGAACCCTCCATCCAGCCTGATACAACCTCGCCAAACATTTCAATATATGTAACAAGTCCCGGGATAAAACGCCCAGACTTAGTCTCAAAGCCGTTTGCTATCCATGTGCCGAGCGTCGACTGCGAAATATAAAACACCGCCCACATAACAATCGCAAAAATCGGGATGCCAAGCCATCTGTTCATAAGCACTGCATCGATTTTATCGTGGAAATTCTTCTTGTTTGTGCGAGTCAGGCGACTCTCAACCTGACCTACAAGGGCGTTTACAAATCCAAAACGTTTTTTATCCTCCGCTTGTACAGATGCCTTGTCGGTAAGGTCTGTTATGCCTTGTGTGTAGGGGGCTTTCTGAACTTGCCCTCTGAGCCTTACTGCTGTTAAAACAGCCGTCTTAAGACCCTCTCCCGTGGTTGAAACCGTTTCTATAACAGGGCAACCAAGCTTTTGAGAAAGCGCCAAAGCATCAATCCTTGTTTTCTTTTTCACATTGATATCTGTTTTGTTAAGAGCAACGACAACGGGTATTCCAAGTTCAAGAAGTTGCGTCGTGAAAAACAAGCTCCTACCGAGATTGGTAGCATCTACGATGTTAATGATAACATCGGGATTTTCGTTTTTTACATAAGAGCTTGTGATGCTCTCCTCGGAAGTAAACGGAGACATCGAGTACGCTCCCGGAAGGTCAACCACAATCAGCTTTTCATCGCCTTTGTAAAAGCTCCTTTTTATTGGGTGTTCGTTTTTATCCACAGTAACACCCGCCCAGTTACCAACCTTTTCGCTTTTGCCGGTAAGGGCGTTGTACATTGATGTTTTACCGCTGTTGGGGTTACCCGCCAAGGCAATTCTCATACCAATTCATCCTTTACAAAAGATTGCAGTTAGCAAAAACTAACTAAATAGCTTAAAGATATACGGTCCGTCTGAGACCGTAGTTAACTAAATTAATATAGCTTCGGCAAGCTGATTGTCAATGCTGTAGCGTGCATCCTTTAAGGAAACCACGCAGTTACTTTTAAGGTGAGAAATAACGGTTATAGGCTCACCCTCGTAGCACCCGAGAGAGAAGAGGAACGAATTTAATTCCTCATCACCTGTGTTAATCGATTTTATTATGTACTCAACCTCTGTTTCTGCCTGCCTTAAGTTCATAAAAATACCTCTTTCCGAAACGGTTAGTATTGTCTAACTGCAGATAGTTTACCATAACTAACCCGGTTTGTCAATACAATTACCAAAATTTTCTTTACATTATTATAATAATCAATTCACTGTTGATTTATTTCGGTTTTTGTGGTAAATTATAGGTAGTTATTTTTGCTACAGGGGGCATTTTTTTATGCAGTATAAGGTTATCGGTATGAGTTGTGCTGCGTGCAAGGCGAGGGTGGAAAAAGCCGTATCCACCGTCGTGGGTGTAAGTGAATGTAACGTCAATTTGCTTACAAATACAGCATCGGTAAAAGGCAAATTTAATGAACTGGAACTTGTAAAGGCTGTTGAAAATGCAGGTTATAAAATAGAACTAAAAAAAGAAACGGATACCACCGAAAAAGAACTGACCTCGCTTAAAAAAAGATTATGGTTGTCTTTGGGATTTTTGGCGGTGCTTATGTATTTTTCTATGGGAACAATGCTTTGGGATTTGCCCGTTCCCGCCCTTGTAAAACATAATCATTTTGGTATGGGTGCTTTGCAGCTTGTTCTTACGGCTGTGATAATGGTCATAAACAAAAGATTTTTCACAAGCGGATTCAAGGCACTTTTTCATTGCTCGCCAAATATGGATACGTTGGTGGCGCTTGGCTCATCTGCGGCGTTTATTTATAGTACCTGCGTGATATTCACGGCAAAAGGTACTCACGATTTTTATTTTGAGTCCGCCGCAATGATTTTAACGCTTATAACAGTTGGTAAAATGCTCGAGGCACGTTCAAAAGGGAAAACAACGAATGCGATTAAAAGCCTTATGGAGCTTTCTCCAAAAACCGTAACGATACTCCGTGATGGGGCAGAGCTTGTCATTTCGGTAAGCGAAATTAAAGTGGATGATATATTTATCGTAAAACCTGGCGAAAGTATCGGGGCAGACGGTATCGTGCTCGAGGGCAGCGGTGCAGTTGACGAATCTATGCTCACGGGTGAAAGTATCCCGGTTGATAAATCGGTGGGGGATAGTGTTTCAGCTGCAACAATAAATAAATCAGGATTTTTAAAATGCAGGGTAACACGCATCGGCGAAGATACTACGCTTTCTCAGATAATAAAAATGGTTGAAGAGGCATCCTCGTCTAAGGCACCAATTGCAAAAATTGCGGACAAGGTGTCGGGAGTTTTTGTTCCCGTGGTGATTGTGCTTGCAATCATAACAACTCTTATTTGGCTTATTTCGGGCAGTCATATCGGCTTTGCGCTTTCAAGGGGAATATCGGTGCTTGTAATCAGTTGCCCGTGTGCTCTGGGGCTTGCAACACCAGTTGCGATTATGGTAGGCAGCGGCGTCGGCGCAAAAAACGGAATACTCTTTAAAACTGCCGTTTCGCTCGAAAACGCAGGCAGGGTAAGCGTAGTCGCGCTTGATAAGACGGGCACTATAACAAAAGGCGAGCCAACCGTAACCGATGTAGTAAACTTAGGTGCTGAAAACGAAAAAAAGCTTCTTGAATACGCCTACTCGATTGAAAAGAAAAGCGAACATCCGCTTGCAAAAGCCATCGTAAAAAAGGCAGAGGAAGACGGCTGTGCATATCTTGAAACTGAGAGCTTTGAGTCTGTTTCCGGCAGCGGTCTTACGGCAACGCTTGACGGAAAAACACTTCTTGCAGGTAGTTTTGCATATATTTCAAAGCACATTGAGATCTCTCCCGAGGAAGAAAAAACTGTGAAAAAATTTGCCTCCGACGGAAAAACACCACTTTTGTT
>JAZRPN010000147.1:0-7978 GCA_045649225.1 Clostridia bacterium
AGTCGAGCATCTGGCTTGCTGACCAAACGGTTGCAAGCGGGTTTGCCTTGCCCGTTCCTGCAATATCAGGAGCACTGCCGTGGATAGGCTCAAACATAGACGGGAACTCCCTCTCAGGGTTAAGGTTTGCACCTGCCGCAAGCCCCATTCCGCCCGCAATTGCAGCACCAAGGTCGGTAAGAATATCGCCGAATAGGTTTGATGTAACCACAATTTCAAAGCGACCGGGGTCCTTAACCATAAACATACTTGCCGCATCGACTAAGTACGAGTAAGTCTTAACCTCGGGATAGTCTTTTCCCACTTCCTCAAAAATCTGATCCCAGAACACCATTGAATAGTTAAGTGCATTCGCCTTACTGATGCTTGTAAGTGTTTTATTTTGTGATTTTGCAAGCTCATAAGCATAGCGAATAACACGCTCGCAGCCTTTTCGTGAAAACACACCGTTTTGTATTACCACCTCGTTTGGCTTATCCTTATAAAGCCAGCTTCCGCTGCCTGCATACTCGCCCTCGGAATTTTCCCTGATAAACACCATATCGATATCCTCTGGCGCTACATTTTTAAGTGCTTGCGGTGCCCCCTTTAAAAGCTTTACGGGGCGAAGATTTATGTACTGGTCAAAGCTTTTTCTTATTACCAAAAGCAAGTCCCAAAGCGATATATGGTCCGGCACCCCCGGCGAGCCTACTGCGCCAAGGAAGATAGCATCAAACTTTCTAAGCTCGTCAAGTCCATTCTCAGCCATCATTTTGCCATGCTCTTTATAGTAATCACATCCCCACGGGAAATGTGTAAATTCAAAGTTAAAGCTACCATCAAGCCTTGCTACTTCGTTAAGGACCTTAATTCCCTCATCAATTACTTCGGGACCTATTCCATCACCTGCTATTACAGCAATTTTATGTGTAGTCATATTAAAAACCTCCTTTTCTCACAGTATAACACACATAGCAGTATTTGAAAAATACATATTTTATTGACAACTATAGTTTTTACCTATATACTATCAGTGAGGTGAGGTTCTATGAATTTAAATCAGCTTAAATATTTTTACACGGTTTGCACTTACGGCTCTCTTTCCGATGCATCGGAGCATCTGCATATTTCGCAACCGTCTTTATCCAGTGCAATAAAGGCTCTTGAAAGCGAGTTTGGCGTGGTACTTTTCACCCGTTCACATTATGGTATGACACTTACTTCTGAGGGCAAAATGCTCCTTGACCTGTGCAGGAATCTGCTTTCCCAGACAGAGCAGTTAGAAGATATTATGAAAGACCTCGGTATTCAACGCACGAGGCTCAGGCTCGGTGTTCCGCCTATGATTGGCTCGCTTATTCTGGCAAGAATTTTTAAGGATTTTTGCCCGCTGTATCCCGACATCAAACTTGAAATTGTTGAGGACGGACGTGCTGAACTTTTGTATAAGCTTTCGGAAAATCAGCTTGACATGGTTTTTCTGCTTCAAAACAATTCACTTGATGCCAAGTTTTCATCAATCAATGTCGGTCAGCTTGAAATTGTTTGTTGTGCCTCAAAGGAAAATCCTATCACAAAACTCACAAAGGTTACACCGCAGATTCTTTTGGACGCACCCTTGGTTTTGTTCGAGAACAGCTTCTTTCAGACTGAAAAAATAAAAAAGTGGTTTGCTACAGAAAAAACAGAGCCGAGAATCATTATGCAGACGAAGCAGTTATCGACCATGCTTACACTTATCAGGCAAAATGTTGCCGCAGGTTTTATTTTCAGTGAATTGGCTCAGTCGAACAAGGATTTTGTGTCGATTTCGGCCGACCCGCCTATGTATGCGGATGTGAGCCTTGTGTGGAATAAGGATTCCTACAACTTTGATAGTATGGAAAAATTCAGGAAATATGTTCAGGTGAAAAATCCACTTACCGCCGCCAAAACAAAATTTCCTATATGATAAAAAGGATGCATTCATATGAATACATCCTTTTTTTAATTATTTTATCACGCTACAGGTGTTTGCGGTGTCGCAGGTGCCGGAGCATACATAACCCTTCTCATAGCATTCTTATACTTATAAATAAGTATTGCAAAGCAGATAAGACTTGTCATACCAAGCACGCTTCCTAAGAAGTTGGTAGCAAGTGTGAAAAGCAATCCACCGGCGCAGATAAATGACCATATTGCAACAAAGCCCGAAATCTTATCGGATGGAACACCCGTATTAATAGTATATTTTGCGGTGTTAATTGATGATATGATTTTTGCATTGTATACAATCTGGAATGCAAATATAGCTCCAATGATGAGTGCAAGCACTACAAATATAGCTATCGAAGCTCCACCGTATGATGCTCCGTAATAGTAGTAATCGCTATAGCTGTTTGCGAGATTATTCACACCGATTGCAACTACAAGAATAAGAATTTCTGAAACCAGAAGCCAAATAGCTGAAAAGATAAGTTCTATAACATATATAACCTTTATCATTGTAAGGCCCGATGTTTTCATCCCAACATAGTTGCGGTTTGTTGCCGAAGCATATGTTAGCCACAAACCTACGCAAATAAGAATAGACGGTATAAGCCCCAGAATTGCTATCATGACAAACGGTGCTCTTCCTATTCTTGCAATCGAATCTATCACTGAATATACTTCGTATGGAACATCGCCGCCAAACATATTCAATGCCCTGTACATTCCGGAAATTAAGCTGTTGCCAATATTTGCAGCAGAAAAAATTTCAACCAGTACCTGCAGAGAAAAGGCAATCATTGCAACAAGCGCAAGCGGTGATGCCGCAACTGTCTTAACCTGATTCAATACAGGGTTTGAAGAATACGGCGCCTTTACGCTGCGTGGAGGCATTGTATATGCAGGTGTTGGAGCGGGATTTGGTGTTGCTGAGTTAGCTGCACCGTCTAATCTGTTTCCACAGCCCTTGCAGAATACAGAGGAGTCGTTGTTTTCACATCCACATCTTGAACAAAACATAAACCGCTACCCCCTTTTATTTTAAGAATGTAAAGCTGCGTATAATTGCAGGCTCTTTTGCCTTTCCGCCGCAAATCTGGAAGAAGCAAATGATTTTCACTACAAAAAGAATAGCGCAGAGAATGCCTGCTGCAATCGGAACGATTACTGTAAAGAAAGTTATTGCAGCAATAAGACCTGTAAGTGTTTCAATTACAGTGAACTTGAGTGCCTGACGAACATGGAATGCTGCATAAGGAGACTGAGGAGCCGCAAGAAGAGCAATAACTATGCCGATCCAGCCAAGAAGATAAACAAGCATTGAAATTACCTTGTTATCTGAGATATCCTTAGCGTCAAATTCACTTGTATGGTCAAATGGATCATACATCATCTGTATAGGCTGGGTGTATACCGGCTGTGTTGATTGCGCCTGATTCCCACAATTCGGGCAGAAAACTGCATCTTCTTCAATTTGTGCGTTACAATGAATACATACCTTCATAATAAAACCTCTTCTCTTTTAAGTAATTGTAAACAATGCAGAAAATTACATTTTTTTACATTGTTTACATAATTATACCATATGAGGTCATAATAGGCAATATTATTTTTAGGGAACAAGTAAAAATCCGCACACTTGCGTGTACGGATTTTTGGCACCCCCGACCGGAGTCGAACCGATGACTAATCCTTAGGAGGGATTTGTTATATCCACTTAACTACGGGGGCAAATCTTCAGATTATAATTTTACCGCCCTTTTTAAAAAAGGGCGGTAAATTACTTTCTTACTGATTAACAGCTTTTTTAACTACCTGGACACCCTTATAGTAACCACAGTGCTTACAAACAACGTGTGCCTTTATAAGTTCACCACAATTCGGGCATTTGATCATTCCCGGAATGTTAAGCTTCCAGTTAGCTCTTCTTGAAAGCTTTCTTGCTTTCGAAGTTCTATTCTTCGGAACTGCCATTTTCTACACCTCTCTGCTGTAAATTTCTAAAGATGGCGAATCTCGGGTCATAGACCGTTTCATCGCAATTACAATCCTTTTTGTTGCGGTTTGTTCCACAAACTGTGCACAAACCCTTGCAAGTATCCGTACACAAAATCTTGATAGGAATACTTCCAAAAATGCACGCCTCAAGGGCGCCGCTTATACAAAGCACATTGCCGGTAAGCGAAAGGCATTCTTCATCAGCATCTGAAAAATCACTGCGTACACTCTCACTAAGTGTTGCGGAAAGCTGTTTTGTTGTTTCCTCCCCACAGCGTGCACACTGCGCAGTATACTCACCATCTATGGTGGCTGATATCTCAATCATATCACCAAGGCCGTATACACTACCCTTTACCTCAAGCGGCTTTGTAAATGTTATGGTGCTACCCATAAACTCCACATTCCCAAGCTCCAATGGGCCTGAAAACGGCTGCGATGCACCGTCGCTTTTAAGCACAGATGCAATATTTATTTTCATATTAAACACCTATCCTTCAAAAACACATACATTCGCTCATATATTATACTATCGTTTACATCAAATGTCAATAATTATTTTGCCAATCTTTCAGTTTCGATAGCAATCATCATTTCCTCGTCTGTGGGGATAACAAGTGTCTTAACTGTTGCACCCTCAGCACTAACGTCAGAGAGTTTGCCGCGAACCTTGTTCTTTTCAGCATCAATAGCTATGCCGAGGAACTCAAGTCCCTGTACGATGTCAAAACGTGTCTGAGCGTCGTTTTCACCAACACCTGCTGTAAATACAACTACATCCACGCCGCCCATAGCTGCTGCGTAGCTACCGATGTATTTCTTGATTCCATAGCTGAACATCTCAAGAGCTGCCTGTGCACGCTTGTTGCCCTCATCTGCAGCTGCTGACAAATCACGGAAGTCGCTTGAAACGCCACTTACGCCAAACACACCGCTCTTTTTGTTAAGAACATTGTTTATCTCTTCGATTGAGAGATTTTCTTTTTCCATAAGGAATGTTACGATTGCGGGGTCGATATCACCGCTTCTTGTACCCATAAGGATACCTGCAAGAGGAGTAAGACCCATTGTTGTATCAACAACCTTGCCGTTTTTAACTGCCGCAATAGAAGAGCCGTTACCAAGGTGGCAGGTGATAATCTTGAGATCTTCAATATTCTTACCTAAAACTTCTGCCGCTTTAGCTGAAACGTACTTATGGCTTGTACCATGGAAGCCGTAACGACGGATTTTGTACTTTTCATAATACTCATAAGGAATACCGTAAAGGTAAGCCTCCTGAGTCATTGTCTGATGGAAAGCTGTATCGAAAACGCCTACCTGCTTAACACCGGGCATAACCTTTTCGCAAGCTTCAATACCGATGATGTTTGCAGGGTTGTGAAGCGGAGCAAGTTCAATACACTCGCGAAGAGCTTCCTTAACTGCTTCGTCAATTACAACGCTTCCGCTGAACTTCTCGCCGCCGTGAACAACACGGTGTCCAACTGCACCGATTTCGCTCATAGACTTGATAACGCCGTGATTTGCATCAATAAGAGCGTCGATAACAAGCTTAATTGCTTCTGCGTGTGAAGGCATGGGGCTTTCGATAACTACCTTTTCGCCGCCGTCGGGTGTATGGTTAAGACGGCTTCCGTCGAGAGTGATTCTCTCGCAAAGACCCTTTGCCAAAACCTTTTTTTCTTCCATATCAATAAGCTGATACTTAAGAGATGAACTACCTGCGTTTATAACAAGAATTTTCATTTTAAATTACCTCTCTTTTAATTATTTATTAGCCTGTGCCTGAACACAAGTGATTGCAACAACACCAACGATATCGTCAGCACTGCAACCTCTTGAAAGGTCATTGATAGGCATTGCAATGCCCTGAGTTACGGGGCCGTAAGCTTCTGCCTTTGCAAGACGCTGAACGAGCTTGTAGCCGATGTTACCTGCGTCAAGGTCAGGGAATACAAGTACGTTTGCCTTACCTGCAACCGGGCTGTCGGGAGCCTTTGACTGACCAACAGAGGGAACGATAGCAGCGTCGAGCTGAAGTTCACCGTCAACCTTGAGTTCAGGATTGTTTTCCTTACAAATTCTTGTTGCCTCTACCACCTTGTCAACATCTGCGTGCTTTGCGCTGCCGTATGTTGAGTGAGAAAGCATAGCAACAATAGCCTCTTTTTCAGTGAGAAGCTCGAAAGACTCTGCAGAGCAAGCTGCGATTGCCGCAAGCTTTTCGGGATCGGGATTCTGCTCGAGACCACTGTCTGCAAAAATAAATGTGCCGTCTGCACCATATTCACAATCCGGAACAACCATAACGAAGAAAGCTGAAACAAGCTTTACGCCCGGCTTTGTTTTGATAATCTGGAGGCTGGGGCGAAGTGTGTTTGCTGTTGAATGGCAAGCACCAGAAACAACACCATCTGCGTCGCCTGCTTTAACCATAAGGCAAGCATAGTACATATAATCGCCGAGAGCAGTTTTCTTTGCTTCTTCGTATGTAAGACCCTTTGATTTTCTGAGTTCAACGAAAAGGTTAAGATACTCCTCAGTTTTTTCATAAGTAAAGGGGTCGATGATTGTAGCACCTGTAAGGTCATAACCCTTGCCGTACTTTTCAACCTCTTCGGGTGTACCGATAATTACAATGTTTGCGATACCTTCCTTGAGTACCTTTTCTGCCGCTTCAAAAGTTCTTGCGTCCATCGACTCGGGAAGAACGATAGTTTTTTTATCTTTTCTTGCCCTTTCCATAACAGACTCTAAAAATTTACTCATAAAATATTCCTCCAAAATAAGTATTTATTTTTCTAAATATATAGTATATAATATATTTACAGTTTTTTCAATATATTTTGAAGAAAAAAGAGGTTGTTTTATGAAAATATCTGCTTTAATTGCTGAATTTAACCCGATACATCGGGGACACAAGCTTCTTATTGACGCTATGAGAGAGAAAAGCGATGCTGTTATCTCGATTATGAGCGGAAATTTTGTGCAGCGTGGCGAATGCAGTATCTACGAAAAATCGGAGAGAAGCATATCCGCAGTTGAAAACGGGGTTGACCTATGTATTTCTCTCCCCACTGTGTATGCGCTTTCTTCTGCTGAGGGCTTTGCCCGTGGCGGCGTTGAAATTCTGAACGGATGCGGTGTGGTTGACGAGCTTTGGTTTGGCAGCGAATGCGGTAATTTAGACTCTCTTAAAAGTGTTTCCAATGCTATTGACAAAAATACTGATGTTTTCAGAGAAAGACTTTCTGAAAAACTGCGAGAGGGTTTTTCCTATCCTTACGCAAGGCAGTACGCTCTTGAAAGCGAAACTGACTGTGCGGATATTTTGTCTTCACCGAATAACACGCTTGGCGTTGAGTACATTCGTGCATTATCACGCATCAAATCAACCATCACTCCCGTTACGATAAAAAGGTTCGGTTCAGGCTACAATGATGATTCTTTAGCGGGCTCGCTTTCGTCTGCTTCGGCAATACGCAAAGCAATTAAGGACGGTAAGGATACGAGCGAAGCTACCATATTTGACTTTGAGTCTTCCCCGCTTTTTATGAAAGATTTTGACGTGATATGCTCGGCAAGGCTCAAGACTATAACACATGATGAGCTTTGCAAAATCCCTGACTGCAACAGTGAGATTGCATCAAGGCTTAAGGATGCGTCGCACTTTAACACCATAGAAGAAATCGTGGAAAATGCTTCCTGCAAAAGCTATACAACAAGCAGACTTCGCAGGGTTCTTTGCAATATGATGATTTCAAACACCTTTAAAACGCTTCCAAGCCCCACCTATATTCAGCCACTCGCTTTTAATAAAACAGGCGCAAAAATTTTAAAAGAAATAAAAGAAAAGGGCACACTCCCTGTTTTTGACAGAGGTGCACTCCTTAAAGATGACGATATTTTTAAGCTTGAATGCCAAGCCACAGATATATACAATCTTGCACGAGGGGTCCTCGGCGGCGGTGAAATCACAAGAAAGGTAAATATTCTTTAAAGCTTTTTTATAATGCGTCCGCATGTT
>JAZRPN010000148.1:0-1916 GCA_045649225.1 Clostridia bacterium
GAGGGTACAATTATCACAGATAACACAAGCGATACAATTTCGCTTTTCAGAAACAAGGTTGCAGGTGAGCTTAAAAGCTTTGGCACACCCAATCAGGTAATTGAAACAAAAATTCCTGTAGAAATTGCATCTCACAATATGGCGGAAGAAATCCGTGATTTCTGCAATTGCCTTATAAAAGACATTCCCGCAGATCCCGACGGAAAGCAGGGCTTCAGAACAGTTGCAGTTTGTGATGCAATCGTGCGTTCTGCCGCTACAGGTGAAAAGATAGAGATTGATTATTCTATATAAGGAGAAAAATTATGCTTAAAGCAGGATTTTCAAGACTTGATGTTACGCCGCCGCTCGGCTCTTTTGTAGCAGGCGATTTCAGTGCAAGATATTCCAAGGCGGTTCTTGACCCTATTTTCTTAAACGCTCTTGCAATTAGTGATGGCGAAAAAACAGTGCTTATAATAAGTGCCGATTTTCTTCAGATGAGAATGAAATATGCAGACCCAATCCGTGAAAAAATTGCACAGAGGGTCGGCATTCCCGTAGAAAACATCATGATTTGCTGTTTGCATCAGCACACATCTATTGTTCTTAACGATGGACCAAACAATAATGTTGTTAAGGACAGAGTATATATGGATATGCTCGACCGTAAGTTCTGCGATGTTTCCGAAATGGCAATAAATGATATGAAAGATGCAGAATTAAGCACGGCTATCCGTGAAACCGATGAGCAGATTGCATTTATCCGCAGATATGTAATGAAGGATGGGTCTATCGAAACAAACCCCATCGGAAAATACAAAGAGGTTGAGCGTCCCTACTGCGAGGCTGATAACAACGTAAGGCTTGTGAAATTCTGCCGTAAGGATGCAAACGATATTGCACTTGTTAACTTCTCGACACACGCAGATGTTGTGCACCAAATTGTCAATTCTGCCGATTGGCCCGGCTTTACCAGAACTTATGTGGAAAAAGACCTTGATGGTGTAAGTTGCATTGTAACGGTAGGCTTTCAGGGCGATTCAAATCATTGCGACTTCACTATCCCGCAGTATAAAGACGGCTACGAGCACAGCCAGCATATGGGAAGAGTTGTAGCAGATACTGTCATAAAAATGTGGGACAAAACCCAAGGCTGCGTTGCCGACAAGCTAAGTGCAAACTACGACATTGTTTTTAATAAAACACGTACCGACGATGAGGAAAAGTACGAGGAGTACAAAAAAATCCGTGATGACCACTACGCAGGCAAAATTCAGGGGACAGATTACACCCTGCTTGGAAATTGCACCCGTGTGGTTAATCTCAAAAATGCACCGATTTATCAGCAACTTCCCGTAACAGTAATAAACCTTGGAAAGATAGGCTTTGTAGGTCTTGGCGGTGAGCCTTTTACAAAATATGGCGTAGATATCCGCACAGCCTGCCCCGACCGATTTATTATAACAAGCTGCTGTACAAACGGCGGCGAGGGTTATCTTCCCACAATGGAGGCCTTCTCCGAGGGCGGCTATGAAGCAGGAGCATCCCCGTTTTCGCCGAACCTTGAAGAAGATTGCACAAAGAAGGCAATAGAATTACTGAATAAATAACAAAAAACCCACAACAAAAGTTGTGGGTTTTTGAATTGCAAGATAAGAAGTTATCTCTTTGAGAACTGAGGTGCGCGACGAGCTGCCTTGAGACCGTATTTCTTTCTTTCCTTCATACGAGGATCACGAGTAAGGAAACCAGCCTGCTTAAGAACAGGACGGTAAGCTTCTTCGTCAACCTTAAGAAGTGCTCTTGAAATACCGTGGCGGATAGCACCTGCCTGACCTGTAAATCCACCGCCCTGTACATTACAGAGAACGTCGAACTTACCTTCTGTATTTGTTGCTACAAGAGGCTGACGGATGATAACCTTGAGTGTTTCA
>JAZRPN010000149.1:0-10167 GCA_045649225.1 Clostridia bacterium
AGAGAACAGCTAAAGACGCAGGTTTAATTATCCCTGTTGTTATCACTGTCTATGCGGACAGATCATTCAGCTTTATCACAAAAACTCCGCCTGCTGCAGTGCTTATTAAGAAAGCTTGCAAAATCGAAAGCGGAAGCGGCGTGCCCAACAAAACAAAGGTAGCACAGCTTAAGAAGGCAGACCTTCAGCAGATCGCTGAAACAAAGATGCCTGACCTTAATGCCGCAAGTCTTGAGGCTGCTATGAGCATGATTGCCGGAACGGCAAGAAGCATGGGCGTAACAGTCGAGGAATAATTAAAAACGTGGGAGGGTTTAATCCCGTCAACCACAAGGAGGTAACAGTATGAAACATGGTAAGAAATATGTTGCCGGTGCTTCTCTTATCGAAGCCGGCAAGCAGTATGACCCTGCTGAAGCTCTTGACCTTGTTGTAAAAACTGCAAGTGCAAAGTTCGATGAAACAATCGAATTCCACGCAAAGCTCGGTGTTGACTCACGTCACGCTGACCAGCAGGTTAGAGGCGCTGTTGTTCTTCCGCACGGTACAGGCAAGAAGGTTAGAGTTCTTGTTTTTGCTAAGGGCGAGAAGGCAACTGAAGCACAGGGTGCAGGTGCCGATTATGTAGGCGCTGAAGAATTTGTAGAAAAGATCCAGAAAGAAAACTGGCTTGATTTTGACGTTGTAATTGCAACACCTGACATGATGGGCGTTGTAGGTCGTATCGCAAGAATCCTCGGACCTAAGGGCCTTATGCCCAACCCCAAGGCAGGTACTGTAAGCATGGACGTTGCTAAGGCAGTTGCCGATGTTAAGGCAGGTAAGATTGAGTACCGTCTTGATAAGACAAACATCATTCACTGTCCTATCGGTAAAGCTTCTTTTGGTGCTGAAAAGCTTAAAGAGAACTTTGACGTTCTTATGGCTGCTATTCTTAAGGCTAAGCCGGCTACATCAAAGGGTCAGTACGTAAGAAGCCTTGCAGTTGCAAGCACTATGGGCCCCGGCATCAAAATTAATTCTGCTAAAATTGGCTAATTTTAGTTGACAAAATGATAATTAACGTGTATTATATATACGTTAACTATATTTTCCATAGACAGCAGGCGCAAAAGTAAGCCCTGCCGAGGAAGTTTTCCTACAAAAACACGGGATTCTTTGTGTCTATGGACAAAGAATCCCTTTTATTATTTATTGTGAGGTGAGAATATGCCAAGTCAGAAAATTCTCGAAGCAAAGAAACAGGTTGTTTCTGAGCTTGCAGAACAGTTGAAATCAGCAGTCTCAGGTGTGCTGGTTGACTATTGCGGACTTAACGTTGAGCAGGATACTCAGCTTCGTAACAAGCTTCGTGAGGCAGGCGTTGAATACAAGGTTATCAAAAATACCCTTACACGTTTCGCTGCTAAGGAAGTTGGTCTTGATGAGCTTGATAGTGTTCTTGAAGGACCTACATCACTCGCTATCAGCATGACTGATGAAGTTGCACCTGCAAAGGTTATCGCAGATTTTGCAAAAGCAAATGAACAGCTTGAAATTAAAGCTGGCTTTTTAGAGGGTAAAGTGCTTTCTCTTGATGAGGTTAAGACACTTGCCGCAACACCCAATCGTGAAGTTCTTCTTGCTAAGCTCCTCGGCAGCTTGAATGCTCCTGTAAGCAGCCTTGCACGCACATTGCAGGCATTGGTTGATAACGGAGTAGAGCCGTCAGAGATTGAGACTAAGAAAGAAGAAGCTCCTGCTGAAGCAGCAGAGGAAGCAGTTGAAGCACCTGCAGAGGTTGCAGAAGAAGCTCCCGCTGAAGCAGTAGCAGAAGAAGCACCCGCAGAAGCGGAAGCTTCAACAGAAGAATAAAAATTATTTATCTAATTTAGGAGGTAAAAAATAATGAGTAAGATTGAAACTATCATTGCTGAAATTAAGGAATTGAAGCTCCTTGAAGTAGCTGAGCTTGTAAAGGCTATGGAAGAGGAATTTGGCGTAAGTGCAGCAGCACCTGTTGCAGTAGTAGCAGGCGGCGCAGCAGACGCTGGCGCAGCAGCAGCTGAAAAGACAGAATTCGACGTAGTTCTTGCAGACGCTGGTGCAGAAAAGATTAAGGTTATCAAGGTTGTTCGTGAAATCACAGGTCTTGGCCTTAAGGAAGCTAAGGAAGCCGTTGACGGTGCTCCCACAACTCTTAAGGAAGCTGCTTCTAAGGAAGACGCTGAAAAGATTAAGGCTGACCTTGAAGCTGTTGGCGCAAAGGTTGAACTTAAGTAATTTAAGCTTACAAGAAAAACTGCGATGGAATTCCATCGCAGTTTTTTAGTATGCACTTCTATTTTAAGGGGTAGGGAAGAGATTTCAAAACTGAAAGTGCACAGACAGAAAAGAAGAGTTTTGCCTGAGCAAAAATCTTCCATCATTTCGCATTTCGAACTTCGAATTTCGCATTATACGCCTTGGGATACCTTTGATATTACAGGATATGTCAAGCAAACAAAACAAAAGCCTCGCAGAATTTCCTGCGAGGCTTTAAAATACCCAAATTAGTTTGTGATAACCTTTTCAGTCTCCTTGTCAAAGATGTGAATCTTTTTAGGATCGAGGCAAAGGTCAACGATTGTGTTTCTTTCGGATGTGCTGTCAGGTCTAACTCTTGCTGTGAAGTTGATGCCGTCAATTGTAACATAAAGGTATGTCTCTGCACCCATAAGCTCTGTAACTTCAACATCAGCCTTGCAAACAGCTTCGCTGTACTTAGCAAGTGAGTCTGCATCATCGTACATATCTTCAGGACGGATACCCATAATAACTGTCTGACCAACATAATCCTTAGCCTTAGCAGCCTTTTCTTCACTGAGCTTAATGCTGTGTGAACCAAACTTAACGAAGATGTCGCCTGCATTTTCTTCAATAACTGCATCGCAGAAGTTCATCTGAGGTGAACCGATGAAGCCTGCAACGAATACATTAGCGGGCTTATTGTAAAGAACCTGAGGTGAATCAACCTGCTGAACAATACCGTCTTTCATAACTACGATTCTTGAACCCATTGTAAGAGCCTCTGTCTGGTCATGAGTAACGTAGATGAAAGTTGTCTGAAGACGGTTGTGTAGCTTAGCAATCTCACTTCTCATCTCTACACGGAGCTTAGCATCAAGGTTTGAAAGCGGTTCGTCCATAAGGAAAACCTTGGGCTCACGAACGATTGCACGACCAAGTGCAACACGCTGACGCTGACCGCCTGAAAGAGCCTTGGGCTTACGCTCAAGAAGGTGTTCGATATCGAGGATGCGAGCAGCCTCCTGAACTCTCTTCTTAATTTCATCCTTAGGAGTCTTTCTAAGCTTAAGGCCGAAAGCCATGTTATCAAAAACAGTCATATGAGGGTAGAGAGCGTAGTTCTGGAAAACCATCGCAATATCTCTGTCCTTAGGAGCCACATCGTTAACAAGCTTATCGCCTATGTAAAGCTCACCCTCGCTGATTTCCTCAAGACCGGCAATCATTCTGAGTGTTGTAGACTTACCGCAACCTGAGGGACCAACCAAAACGATGAACTCTTTATCTGCAATATCAAGATTGAAATCAGATACAGCAGTTACACCGCCTGAATATCTCTTATAAATATTTTTTAATGTCAAACTAGCCAAAATATATTACCTCCTATACTTATCTGCATAAGTACTTAATTTACATGTTATATTTTAACACAACTATAAGAAAAAGAAAATACACTAATTAGACAAAATTACCTACTTTTTTTTGTTAACATTGTATATTAAAGCCAGTTCCTGACCGGTTAAATGCCGGTAATCGCCCTCTTCAAGCGTTTCGTCGAGGAAGAGATCGCCATAGGAAAGCCTTTTAAGATAGATAACTTCGTTTTCTACAGCTTTTGCCATTCTCTTAATCTGGTGGAATTTTCCTTCTGTAATTGTGAGCAGAATCTCGTTTTCGCTCATTCTTTCAACCTTTGCGGGCTTGGTAATCAGTCCGCCGATATCTACGCCTTCTTCGAGCATAGAGATTTCTTCGTCGGAAATAATTTTTTCAAGACGCACAAAGTAGGTCTTACCAAAATCTTTGGACGGGGCAGTGAGCCTGTGGGCAAGTGCACCGTCATTAGTAAGCAAAAGAAAACCGACGGTGTCAATATCGAGCCTGCCGACAGGGAAAAGGTTGTACCTTGAAAATGACGGGTCAAGCAGGTCAAGCACAGTCTTTTGCTTTTTATCTTCGGTAGCGCTGACATACCCTTGCGGTTTGTTGAGCATAAGGTACATAAATTCACTGTAGTGTACCTCGCTTCCCCCAATACAAAGGGTGCAGTTTTCGTCAACATGCGCGGAAATATCGCGCACGACTATGCCGTCGACTGTAACGCATCCGTTTTTAATTTGTTTGCGTGCTTCGCTCCGCGTGAGAGCACCGCTGTCGGCAACAAGCCTGTCAAGACGCATAAAATCAACCCTTTTCACAAGATTTCTGTAGCGGAAGCATAATCCCGTCAAGCGTGATTGAGCATATATCACCGCCAATTATTTTTCCGCAATATACAAGGATGTTCGCCCTTGCATTTTTGTCGGGGATGAGATAGGTGTAACGCACACACCTTTCACCCCGATATAAAGAAAGGTCGTACCCGCCCGATTTCTGAAGCTCGTTGTAACGAAGATAAACAGAGTCAAACTCCTCAGGAATATTTATCCCGCACACCTCAAGTGGCTCATCAAGGCAGTTATACCCCATATTTTTTACTATTGTGCAGTACTCCGCCCCGTTTGACGGGGAAACAGAAAGTGCATAAATAACGCACAAACCGAAAAGAAGCACAGTAAATTTTTTTCGCATTAAAATACACCCCCTCGGAATAATATTCCGAAGGGGCTATTATTATTCTGCTGAGAACGGAAGAAGTGCAATGTGACGAGCACGCTTGATAGCGATTGTCAACTGACGCTGATGCTTTGCACATGTACCTGTAATTCTTCTGGGAAGAATTTTTGCACGTTCAGAAACATAGCGACGGAGCTTTGCAACATCTTTGTAATCTATATCCGCAACCTTGTCAGCACAGAACTGGCAAACTTTCTTTTTGGGCTTGCGAGCTCTGAAAGGTCTTTCGGCTTTATCTTTCTCCATCATGGCTAAAAACCTCCTTGATTAAAATGGTAAATCATCGTCTGTTCCCATAGGTGAAATCGGGTCGGGAAGAGAGCCAAAATCATTTGCTGCAAAGTCGTTTGCGCCTTCATTGTATGAAGAAGCACTGTCACGCTTGCTTTCTGCAAAATAAATCTGACTTACAACCACGTCGGTTGCATAATGTCTCTTGCCCTCGGGATCATCCCATGAGCGAGTCTGAATGCTGCCCTCGATAGCAGCAAGAGTACCTTTTTTAAAGTACTTTGAAACAAATTCCGCTGTCTGACGCCACGCAACACAGTTGATAAAATCTGTCTTACGCTCTTCACCCTGGCGAGCGAAGTTGCGGTCAACCGCAAGTGAGAACGAACAAGTGCTTGTTCCCTGCGGAGTGCTGCGGAGTTCGGGGTCACGAGTAAATCTGCCCATCAATATAACTTTGTTAAGCATTTAAAACCCTTCCTTACGACATCGAGTTTTATCGATGTCTGTTTTCTTTTGTGAATTATTCCTCTTCTTTACGAATGGTGATTGTACGCAATACACCGTCTGTAATTCCGTAAACTCTGTCGAGTTCCTTAATGAATTCAGGAACTGAAGAGAAGTTCACAAGAACGTAGTAACCTTCTGTCTTGAAATCGATGGGGTAAGCAAGCTTTCTCTTTCCCCAAACGTCTACGCTTTCAACAGTACCGTTATCAGCAATAAGCTTCTGGAACTTTTCTGAAAGAGCGTTTATAGCCTCTTCTTCGAGTGCTGTGTCAAGAACAAAAATGGTTTCATACTTGTTTATGATTTCAGCCATTTTTTACACCTCCTTCTGGACTTTGGCCCCGATAAAAACACGGAGCAAGGATAGCATTCATTAAAATGCTAATTTATTATATACTTAAAACAATATAATGTCAAGAAATTTATTTGTTTTTCGAAAACTTTGAGAAAAACTATTGATAAAAAAACGCTTCCATGGTATACTTTAATAGATGTGCCAGCCGGGGAGGCAGCGGTTCCCTGTATCCGCAATCCGCTACAGCGGAGGTTGATTCCCCGATTGAGGCGTACTTTCTGCACAGCAGGAGCATATAAGTGGTGTTGACGGTCGGGTCCTGTGCAACATTGACCCGTGAACCTCGTCAGGCGGGGAACCGAGCAGCGATAAGCGGTCATCGGTGTGTGCCACAGGTGTGCCTGACCTGAGCTAACTGTATGAATACCGTGTGTGGAAATATGTCGATTTCGGGGTGTACATCATAAATAGTTTATATTGCCGTCTTATAAGACGGCTTTTTGCGAGATGGAAATTAGCGTTTTTAGATGGGGTTATTAGTAGGGGTATCCCCTTAATATAAAATCCGTTAAAATCGGGGGCGTGTACCTCGATTTTAACACATTACAAGGGCTGACGCGGTGAGCGTCGCGCGAGCGCAAGCCCTTTTTCGCAAGAGAATGTTTTCGTTAGAAAACTTATTTTGCGATATGATGGCGTGGCCATCATATATAAGGAGGTGGGGCAATGGAGTATCAGGCTCTTTACAGAACTTGGAGGCCTAAAACATTTGATGATGTTGTAGGGCAAAGCCACGTTACCGAAACTATAAAAAACGAAATAAAGAATAATACCTGCGGGCACGCATTCTTGTTTTGCGGAAGCCGAGGTACAGGTAAAACTTCAACTGCAAGGATACTCAGCCGTGCAGTCAACTGTGAAAATCCGCAGGACGGAAATCCCTGTAACAAGTGCCCTACCTGTATGGGTATAGAAAACGGCAGTATCATGGATATTGTTGAGATTGACGCTGCAAGTAACAGCGGTGTTGATAACATCCGTTCCCTTCGTGAAGAGGCAAGCTATAATGCAGCGGTTACAAGGAATAAGGTCTATATTATAGACGAGGTGCACGCACTGAGTAAGGATGCTTTTAATGCACTTTTAAAGCTGCTTGAGGAGCCCCCGTCTCACGTTAAGTTTGTTCTGGCAACTACCGAGGCAAACAAGGTGCTCGAGACAATTTCTTCAAGATGTCAGCGTTTTGATTTTAAGAGAATTACGCCTGAGGATATTTACGCAAGGCTTGATTATATCTGCTCTGCCGAGGGAATCTTAGCAGAAGAAAAGGCGCTTCGTATGATCGCAACATCGGCAGATGGCTCGCTTCGTGATGCGCTTAGCTATCTTGAGCCCTGCCTTGCCGCAGGAAAAGAGATAAAGACCGAATTTGTTGAGGAATTTCTGGGTAAATCCGACAACTCTGCGGTTATGGAGCTTTGCGAAAGCATAGGCAGGTGCGATGCGCAGAATGTGCTTTCATGCGTGGAAACTATTTCTTCAAGGGGCAGAAATCTCACACCATTTATAGAAAATGTAATAAAAGCAATGCGGGATATGCTCGTTGTTACAATAACGGGTAGCTGCAAGAGTGATTTTGAGGGCGAGGATTATGAAAAACTCAAGGAAGACGCCGCTCTCTTCACATCGGAAAAACTGCTTTATGCAATAAAATCACTTTCCGAGGCAGTGGCATCTGCAAAGTATATGACAAACCCGCGTGTTATTTTCGAGGCGGCACTCGTAAGACTTTGCGTAGGCGGTAGCGATGTTTCGGCAGATGCTTTGCTCGCAAGAATTGCCGAGCTTGAAAAAAGGCTTGATAGTGGAAATTTTAAGATAGCGGCTAAGGAGCCTGCTCAGAAAAAAACTGTGCAGGAAAAGCCGAAGCCTGAAATTAAAAAAGAACCAATTCCTCAAAGTGAGCTTGTAGATAAAATCAAGAAAATCTGGCCCGAGGTTATGCAGGATATGGCGGGAAGCATTGTGCTTTATGCCGCACTTGAAAATGTAACTCTTCGTGAGGAAAGCGGTAAGCTCGCGCTTACTTTCCCCGATGCGGGCGGGCGTGAACTCAGGGATATGGTCAAAGACGGAATTGAAGATATAAAAAAGTCAATCGAAAGACATACGCAAAATGCGGTTGATGTCATTACAAGGCTTGAGAGTGATTTTTCAATGTCTGTTCAAAAGGAAGAACAAGACCTTTTTGATGACATCATAAAGCTACCGATAACAAATACCGAGAAAGGATGATATAATATGGCAAAAGGCGGTTTCCCAAGAAATATGGGTGGTATGGGCATGCCTAATATGAACAATATGCTTAAGCAGGCTCAGAAAATGCAGGAAGAGATGCTTAAGGCTCAGGAATCACTTGGCGAGCAGATTATCGAGGCAAGTGTTGGAGGCGGAGCCGTAAACGTAAAGGTTAACGGCAAGAAGGAAGTTATTGAAATCAAAATTTCTCCCGATGCAGTAGACCCCGATGATGTTGAAATGCTTGAAGATATGCTGACAAGCGCCGTAAACGAAGCTCTTCGCAAGGCTGATGAGGCGGCAGCGGGCAGTCTCAGCAAAATCACGGGCGGAATGAATATCCCCGGTTTATTTTAAAGTGAGTTGAATGAAATGTATCCTGATTCTTTACAGTCTTTAATAGATGAATTCAATAAACTACCCGGTATAGGGAATAAAAGCGCAGTGAGGCTCGCATTTCACGTTATGAATATGCCTAAGGACAAGGTAGAGAAATTCGTAAATGCCATCAATCGTGCAAAAACGAGCGTGCATCTTTGCGAGAAATGCCAGAACCTTACAGACAAGGCACTTTGCGATATTTGCTCATCGCAAAATCGTGATAAGAGCGTGATTTGTGTTATGGAAAGTCCAAAGGATGTAACGGCGCTTGAGAAAACACGCGAATACAAGGGCCTTTACCATGTGCTTCACGGGGTAATATCGCCGATGGATGGTGTTGGTCCCGAGGATATAAAAATAAAGGAGCTTATTACGCGCCTTAATAGTGATGTGCGTGAGGTTATAATGGCAACAAACCCGACTGTTGAGGGTGAGGCAACCGCTATGTACATAGCAAGGCTTCTCAAGCCGATGGGCATAAGTGTTACACGTATCGCTCACGGGATTCCCGTTGGCGGAGACATAGAATATGCCGACGAGATTACGCTTGCACGTGCAATGGAGGGCAGGCGGGAGATATAAGAATAAAATCCCCTTTGATGAATATAAATTCATTGAAGGGGGATTTTTTATGATTAACAAGGAAATTATTATTAAAAATGTACGTAAAATAATCGACACACTGCATGACACCCGTTATGCAACCTCAGACCTCGAAGAACGCCTTGCTCTTGCAAGAATGGACGTAGCGCACACAAGGGCGGGGCTTCTGGATGCAAACGATTCCAAAACGGCTGAGCTTTATGCCGCAAAGCTTAAGGCGGCGCAGGAGGAGTACAGGAGAGTGCTTAAAAAGACGCGTGAAAGAAAAGCCATATAAAATAGAAAGGACTGTCTCTTTAAACGAATTTCCAGTATAATTATCAAAATTGTAGGGGTCGATGCCCTCATCGACCCGAAAAAATGGGCGGATGTGGGCATCCGCCCCTACAAAATGAATTTTTATACACTGGGTTTGTTTAAAGAGACAGTCCTTTTTTTATTTAATATTTTTAATCAGCGATGCCAAATCCTTATCACTATACTGATAAACACTGTTACAGAAATGGCAGCTTATTTCAGCCTTGCCGTCCTCTTCAAGAATTTTCTGAAGTTCCTCTTTGCCGATGCTTATAAGTGCTCTGTCTATGCGGCTGCGTGAGCAGTTGCACTTATATGCAGGGTTTGCGTTTTCAAAATACTCTATCTCGTAGCCTGCAAGAAGTTTTTCAACAATGTCTTCCGGCTTTAAGCCCTTGTCCAAAAGCTCAGTTACCGAGCCGATTGAGTTTACCGCTTTTTCAACCCTGTCAATATCCTCGTCGTAAGCACCGGGGAGTATCTGGAGTATAAATCCTCCGGCTTTTTTGATTGTGTAGTCAACATCTACCAAAACGCCAAGCGCAACGGCTGTGGGAAGCTGCTCACTCTCTGCATAGTAGCGGGTAAGGTCTTCAGCTATTTCGCCGCTGGTAAGAGGTATCTGCCCTACGTATGGATCCTTAAGACCGAGGTCTCTGATTATGCTG
>JAZRPN010000150.1:0-16700 GCA_045649225.1 Clostridia bacterium
CCAGTGCAGTGCTTGTAACTGACAGTCTTCCTTTCGCAAAGCTCGTTCAGGAGGAAATCGCACGTCAGGTAGAGCTTTTACCTAGAAAGGAAATCGCTTCCGTTTCAATAGATGAGAACGGTAAAATTATAGTTGTAGACACCATTATGTCTGCAATAGAAATTTCAAACGAAATTGCACCTGAGCATCTTGAGATATGCGTTGACAATCCTTTCGATTATCTTGACAGCGTTCGTCATGCTGGCTCGGTATTTTTAGGCAAGAACTGCCCTGAGGCTCTTGGCGACTATATGGCAGGCCCGAATCATACCCTTCCCACAAGTGGAACGGCACGCTTTTCAAGTCCGCTCTCTGTTGACGATTTTGTCAAAAAGATGCAGTATACATATTTTACGGGTGATGCATTTAACAAAATTGCAGATAAGGTTGCATATTTTGCAGAAAGCGAGGGGCTTTCGGCACACGCCAGAAGCGCACTTGTAAGAAAGGATAATAACAAATGAGCAAATTCCTGAACAAAAAATATCAGAATCTTGAGGCTTACGTTCCCGGAGAACAGCCAACCGACAAAAAATACATAAAGCTCAACACAAACGAATCACCTTATCCCCCGTCTAAAGAAACACTTGAGGCTGTTTCTAGTGAGGATAGTATTTCTCTTAATCTTTATCCCGACCCTACTTGCGGCAGGCTAAAGAACGCAATTGCAAACAAGTTTAATCTTTCAAAGGAAAATGTGTTTGTGAGCAATGGCTCTGACGATATTTTAAATTTCTCTTTCATGGCATTTGCGGGCAACGGCGAAAAAGCAATTTTCCCTGACATATCCTATGGGTTCTATCAGGTGTTTTGCGAGCTTCACAATGTAGAATATGAAAAAAAGCCTCTTAACGCCGACTTTACAATTAACATAAACGATTATACAAATAATAACGCAATGGTGGTTATTGCAAATCCCAATGCGCCTACGGGAATTTTTCTTACTATTGATGAGATAGAAAAGATTGTCCGCAGCAATCCCGACCATATTGTAATAATTGACGAAGCATATATTGACTTTGGTGGTCAAAGTGCGGTACAATTAGTGGGTACATATTCAAATTTGCTTGTTGTACAGACTTTTTCAAAGTCCAGATGCCTTGCGGGTGGTCGAATTGGCTTTGCTTTTGGCTCTGCAGATATAATTCAGGACCTTGAAAAAATAAAGTATTCAACAAACCCATACAGTATCAACCGTGTTTCTCTCAATGCAGGCGTTGCAGCGATTGAATCGGACAAATATTATATGGATAAATGCCTTGAAATCATTTCCTCACGTGAATATACAAAAAACAAGCTTGAGGAAATGGGCTTTTATGTAACTGACTCAAAGGCAAACTTTATTTTTGCGAAAAAAGAAGGCATAGATGGAGAATGGTTTTATAACAAGCTTCGTGAAAACGGCGTGCTTGTGCGTCATTTCACTTCCGAGCGTATAAAGGACTTTAACCGAATAACTATCGGAACTAAAGAACAAATGGGAAAATTTATCGAAGTTACAAAATCTATTTTAAACGTATAAAGGAATGGTGATTGCCATGAGAACAGCTCAGATAAACAGAAAAACAAATGAAACTGATATTTCGCTTTCAATCAATCTTGACGGTAGCGGAGTATCAAAAATTGATACAGGTTGCGGTTTCTTAGACCACTGTCTTACACTTTTTGCTCACCACAGTGGTTTTGACCTTGAAATCAAATGTGTTGGCGATACTTTTGTTGATGACCACCACACCTGTGAAGATATAGCTATCTGCCTTGGCGATGCCTTCAAAAGCGCACTCGGTGAAATGCGTGGCATTAACCGCTACGGTGATATTATTCTCCCTATGGACGAGGCTCTTATTCTTTCCGCGGTAGATATTTCCGGCAGAGCTCACCTTTCCTATGGACTTGATATCCCCTCTCAGAAGGTCGGGACTTTTGACACCGAGCTTACAAAAGAATTTTATCTTGCATTTGTAAGAAAGGCTGCAATCACACTTCATATCAAGCAGCTTGCCGGAGAAAATTCTCACCACATTATTGAGGGAAGCTTTAAGGCTTTTGCTCGTGCTCTTAAAAAGGCAGTTTTGGTAGACAGTTCTAATGCTGATGAGATTCCGTCAACAAAAGGAGTATTGTGATATGATTGCTATAATAAACTATGGTTTGGGCAATCTGTTTTCGCTTAAAAGTTCTCTTGATTCTCTTGGGATAGTAAATGTTGTTACCAGTGATTTTGACACAATAAAAAAAGCAGATAAAATCATTCTCCCGGGTGTAGGTGCCTTTAGAGATGCCATCCAGTGCCTTAAAAACACTGGTCTTGATACGCTTATCTGCGAAGAGGCAAAGAGCGGCAAGCCCATTCTTGGTATTTGTCTTGGAATGCAGCTTTTATTCGATAAAAGCTATGAATACGGTGAGTACGATGGTCTTGGGCTTGTAAAGGGTAAAATCATCCCCATCTCCGATGTTGTAGACAGTTCCTATAAAATACCGCATATTGGATGGAATGCTCTTCACTTTACGGATAAAAAATGCCCCATTTACAAGTATTTAAAGGAAAATGATTGTGTATACTTTGTTCACTCGTATTTTGCTGATGATTGCGCTGAAAGCGTAACTGCAACAACCGAATACGGTGCTGAATTAACTGCTTCCGTACAAAATAAAAACGTGTTTGGTTGTCAATTCCATCCCGAAAAAAGCGGTAGCGTAGGCCTAAGTATTCTAAAAGCATTTGACGAATATAAAACGGAGGAAATTTAACCCAATGATTATACTACCGGCAATTGATTTATTTGATAAAAAATGTGTTCGTCTGTTAAAAGGCGACTACAATAAAATGGAAGTTTACAGCGAGCATCCCGAAAGCATTGCAGAGGATTTTGCAAAAAGCGGTGCAAGTAATATTCACATCGTCGACCTTGAGGGTGCAAAATCAGGCGAAACACCAAACATTGATGTTGTAAAAAGCATTATAAATTCGACTGACCTTAAGGCTGAAATCGGCGGCGGAATTCGTTCTCTCAAAGTTATTGAAAGCTACCTCAATGCAGGTGCAACACGAGTTATCCTCGGCACTGCTGCGGTTGAAAATTTAGATTTTGTAAGAAAAGCAGTTTCTGACTTTGGTGATAGCATTGCCGTTGGAATTGATATTAAAGACGGCTACGTTGCAATAAAGGGCTGGACAGAAAAATCACAGTACAAGTACGATGAATTTTGTGATATAATGCAGGACATCGGCGTAAAAACAATGATTTGCACAGACATTTCAAAAGATGGAGCTATGCAGGGCACAAACCTTGGCTTGTATGAAACATTATCGAAAAATTGCAATATGAACATTATTGCATCAGGCGGTGTTTCAAGTATAGAAGACGTAAAAAGTCTTACAAAGTTTGATATCTATGGTGCAATTATTGGCAAAGCGTACTATACAGGTGCAATTTCGATAAAAGAAGCTATTTCGATTGCAGAGAAAGGCGGGAACTTATGATAACAAAACGCATTATCCCCTGCCTTGATGTCAAGGACGGACGCGTCGTAAAGGGAGTTAATTTTACTGGACTTTCAGATGTTTCCTCCCCTGTAGAACTTGGCAAGTACTATAGCGATGCAGGCGCAGATGAGCTTGTATTTTACGATATTACAGCATCATCTGACGGGCGCAAGCTTTTTACAGATATTTTAAAGGAAGTTGCGTCGAATATATTCATTCCACTCACTGTCGGTGGTGGAATTCAAACCATTGCTGACTTTGACCGTGTGTTAAACTGCGGTGCAGATAAGGTCAGCGTAAATTCAGGTGCAATTTCAAATCCAAACCTGATCGGTGAGGCCGCAAAAAAATACGGAAATCAGTGCGTTGTTATAAGTGCCGACATAAAGCGTGTTGACGGAGTATTCAGAGTATTTGCCAAGGGTGGTCGCGAAAACACCGGTATGGAGGCAATCTCCTGGATAAAGCATTGTGTAGAACAAGGTGCAGGCGAAGTCGTTGTTAACTCAATCGATACCGACGGTGTTAAAAAGGGATTCGATATAGAAATGCTACGTGAAGTACTAAACGCAGTAAATGTCCCGGTAATCGCATCGGGCGGTGCAGGTTCTGCAAATGATTTTGTTACACTTTTTAAAGAACTACCTCAAATAGATGCAGGGCTTGCGGCATCAATCTTCCATTTTGGCGAAGTTGAAATCAGCGAGCTTAAGAAAATATTAAATGAAAATGACATAACAGTACGGCTTTAAGTTAAGGAGGAATTATTATGTTAGATATATCAGAACTTAAATTTAATTCAAGAGGGCTCATTCCTGCTATCGTGGTTGATGCAGAAAGCCAGAAGGTTTTAACACTTGCATATATGAGCAAGAAGAGCCTTGAAATATCAATGGAAGAGGGCTTGACCTACTTCTTCAGTCGTTCACGCCAAAAGCTTTGGCTTAAGGGTGAAACTTCGGGAAATTATCAGCATATCATAAGCATCACTGCAGACTGCGATAAGGATGCCCTGATGATTTACGTAAAAAAGGATGGTCCCGCCTGCCATACGGGCCACGATTCATGCTTTTTCAATCCAGTATTTGAGAGCGATGAGCTTTCAGCATTTTCCGTTGAAAACCTTATGAAAATGCTCAAAGAAAGAAAAAGAGAAAAACCCCAAGGTTCTTATACAACATACCTCTTTGAAAAAGGTGTTGACAAAATACTTAAAAAGGTCGGCGAAGAATCAACTGAGGTTATTATTGCAGGAAAAGCTGACGATAAAAAAGAAACCGTTTACGAAATTGCTGACCTTGCATATCATATAATGGTATTGATGGTCGAGATGGGCATTTCCCTTGATGATGTAAAGAAAGAGCTTGCATCAAGGCATATAATCGATAAAAAAGTTAAACAGGAGAAAATGACACAATGATTCCCACAGTAAATTTCCACACGCATACTACATATTGCGACGGCAAGAACACTGTTGAAGAAGTTGTAATAGAAGCAATCAAAAAGGGCTTTACAGAGCTTGGCTTTTCAGGACATGGCTATACTACATTTGACGAAGGATGCTGTATGTCCCAGGAAGACACAAAGCGTTATATTGAAGAGATAAACTTGCTGAAAAACAAATACGGAAATGACATAAAGCTTTTCTGCGGTATAGAGGCTGATTACTATACAAAGTTTAATTACGACGATTTTGACTACGTAATCGGCTCTGTGCACTATGTCGAGAAGGATGGCATTTATCGTTTTTGCGACTATAGTAAAGAGCATTTGATAAACACTGTAAAGCAAGGCTGGAACGGCGATATGTACGCCTTTATTGAGGACTACTTTTTGCTTGTTTCCGATGTTGTAAATAAAACCAACTGTGATATTATAGGCCATTTCGATTTAGTACGTAAGTACAACGAAGATGGCTCACTGTTTTCCGAAAATGATCCACGCTATATTAAAGCAGCTACAGATGCTGCCGAAAAGCTTAAATCTACAAACAGAGTATTTGAAATAAACACAGGTGCAATTTGTCGAGGCTATACCACAAAGCCCTATCCCTCAAGTTATATTCAGAGTCTGCTTAGTGGTTCAAGTGTTGTTATTTCCTCAGATTGCCACGAAAAAACAAAGCTTGACTTTTATTTTAAAGAGGTAGCCGAAGAAGCTAAAAGCCACAACCTTACAGTTGTAAATTCAATGGATGAAATAAAAAAATTCCGCTAAAGGCGGAATTTTTTTATGCTTTTTTTATATAAAAGATTGACAGAAGCTATTTTCTCATCATTTACGAAAACATGCATAACTGCACCGACAGAGCCTTTTTTTATAGTTTTGTTGTTTTTATATTCTATCTGTGTTTTCACATTCTCTTCATCCGAAACCGCAACTAAAACTGCGTTTTCTGCAACAAGCCCAACAGATTTGTTCTTCTTTTCATCGTACACAAAATCATCTAACTTCTCCCCTTTTTTACATATAACTTTCGCAGTATACTTCTCAAAACAACTGTCGAGCATCACTTTGTGGTCATTCCAATCTGACGGAGCGTTTAATGTAACGCATATAAGACTTGTTTTCCCTCGTTTTGCACTTGTAACCAAGCATCTTCCACTTTTCTTTACAAACCCGGTTTTTATGCCATTGCATCCTTCATACTGCCAAAGCATTTTGTTGTGATTTTTTAGGACTCTGTCCCATTCCTCCCCCTCCCACGGAATTGTTTTTTCCTTGGTTGAAACAATTTTGGAGAATACATCATTTTGCATAGCAGTCCGAGAGATCTGGGCAAGGTCATAGGCTGTAGTAAAGTGTCCGTCTTCCGCTAAACCGTTCGGATTTTTAAACGAGGTATCATTTGCTCCTATCTCCTTTGCACGTTTATTCATTAAAAGAGAAAAAGCATCTATGCTACCTGCCAGATGTTCGGCTATTGCTACAGCGGCATCATTGCCACTCTTAAGCATAAGACCATAGGTAAGGTTTTCGAGAGACATTTTTTCGCCGATTTTCAGCCAAAGTGATGACCCCTCCGTTCCTGATGCAACCGGACTTACAGTAACTATATCATCCATTTTCCCGCTTTCACAGGCGAGTAATCCCGTCATTATTTTAGTAGTGCTTGCCATCGGGAGCCGTTCCCTCGAATTTTTCTCGTACAAAACTCTGCCTGAGCTAGCATCTATCACAACAGCGCTTTTTGCACTTATATCGATTGCTGATACCTTAACCGAGCATAACAAAACCAGCAAAAATAACGAAAAGAATTTTTTCATAAAACAACCCCTCTTTCTTAATTTTTATTATAAGAAAGAGGGGTTTATTCTTGACGTTTGCTTATTTTACATATTTTTTTATTCCTGCAGATGCGTTGTCAGGATTCATGCTAAGAATAATCTGAATTTCAGCATTGCTTGCCTCAGCAACCGCATTAATTCTGTCGAGGAATTTTTCAAACTCATCCATATTGTCGTCAACAATCTTTGTAATACTGTCTATAAAAATATGGGCTATATCATAGTTCTGCGAAAGAATTCCGCAAAGGAAACCGTAAAACTCCTGATAATTTGAAACGCCGTATTCTTCCGTATCAATAAGTCTTACGCTATGTGAAAGATCGAACACATGTCTCTTACCCTTGTTTACAAAAACCACGCTGCCAGTTGCTGCCTTTTCAGCAGCATGTACTGCCTCGATGAGTTTTGCAGTCTTGCCTGTGCCCTTTTCTCCAATAATAACATTTAACATAAAAAGCCCTCCTATTATTTATACTAAAGTAAGGAACCCCTTACCTCACACACAAGAAATTTCCATCTCTTATGTTTATACATATTATACTATAAATTTGCTAAATTGGCAAGCAGTTTTTGTGAAATATATCAAAAATTTTTAAACAAAAAGTGCAAAGCAGTTGCTTTGCACTTTTAAGTGTTAATTCAAATGGTCTGTTGAAGCCTTGATTACATCGATGAAGAACCAGTCTGTAGGCTCACAGTCAAAGTATCCAACTTCGCCTTCAACATCGTGCTCACTGAGTTCACAACCAAGCATACGGTTGATAATTGTAACAGCCTCTGCACGAGTAATGTAGTTATCCGGCTTATAGGTCAGGTCAGGATATCCGGTTATCCAACCCTTGTTTGCAACACCTGCAATATACTTTTCTGCCCAATGTCCGCTGATATCTTTAAGGTTTGTTGTTCCGCCTTCCGCTACATCGTAAATCTTGCAAACAATTGTTGCAAATTCCGCACGGGTAACGCTACCCTCAGGTCTGAAGGTGTTGTCGGGATAACCATTTAAGATACCTGCATTTGCAAGAGAAAGTATGGAGAGCGCTGACCAGAGTTCTTCAGGTACATCATTATAGATACTTTCATTTAATGTGAATCTATGTCTTGCTGCATCAGTAAGCAATCTGTGGAAAATAGTTGCAGTTTCGCCACGGGTAAGATTTTTATTCGGGTTAAAGTTACCCTTATCATCGCCTATAATATACGCAGAGTGATTTTTTGAATCAATAAACTGAATGAATACAGGCTCAATCTTCAAATCTTTATTTACATTAGATACTGTAAATGTTGCCTTAGCACCATCTCTTGTAAGAGGTACTTCCACACCGTTAACAATAACCTTATCTACAATATATCCCTCGTCAGGATCAGCTACAAACTTAGTCTCAGTATCACCTGAGGGAACTGTTGTAGGACCGACAATTGTACCATTTTCAGTTTCGACAACTTTAACCTCGTATCTTGTGCTGGAGGCTCCGCCGCCACCGCCGCCAAGAGAAGCTGTGTTATTTATAACAAAAACGGGGTAACTTTCAATATATGTGTCTACATTGCCAAATGTTGTTGAAGTAGAACGATAAAGAGTTACCACTGCATTATACGTATTTGGAAGAGTGGGAACATCTGTGGTAATACTGAATTCACCATTAACAGTGTTGTAGGTAATTTGATTAGTATAATTTGGTTCAGCACATGTTACTTCAATATTAAAGTAGTTTGAGCGAAGCGGTACATTAGATGAAGAAATGCCATACTCATCAAGACCGCCTATCAAAAATGATACACTCATATTATTATATATTTCTATTGCAGAAGGAGTAAGATTTGCAGCTTCAATTGTATTAAATGTAGTAGTAGCACCCTTCATCTGAACAAATTCTCTGATAAAGAGATTTACCCAAACATTCTGAACATCGGATGATGCATCGAAGATATTAAAAACAATCTCGAGAGCACCCTGATTTGTTCCATCACCAAAGAAGTTTACAACTTCTGCCTGTGCAGGGTTTCCGGCGTACGCATCACTTATTACCTTACCCAAAATGTCATACAAAGCATCAACTGCATCTGCCTTGTTGCTAACAAAAACATTTGCAAGCATTGTATTTATGTCTGAGATTGCCTGTGCGTTTGATGCAATGTAATTTTTTACAACTGTTGTAAGATTATTTGTTGCAAGCTCAGAAGTAAAGGTCTTTCCGAAGAACAATGCAAGATTCTTTTTATCTATATCGTTGCCATTGAAATCTGTTATAAAACTGTAGTCAAAAGCATTGTTGTCTGAGCCTTCGCCTGTTGTTGAGAAAACAAGCCCAAGAACTACCTTGGTAGAATCAAAGAGAGCTTCTTTCTCAAAAGCAATAAGCTGAGCTGACTTATCTGCCATATATGCCTCGATAGCAGTTTTATTTGCAGTATAAATTGCATTCACTGCGGTTATGTAGCTATCAAAAATTGTATTTGATTCCTGAAGTGTTTTTCCTGCTGTATTGTAGACAGGATCGTTGTCAAGAGCTGTAAGAGCACTGCCAACTGCATCAATTGCATTTACAGACTGAATATAACGCATTGCAAAATACCTGTCAACCTTCGTCCTGTATGCAGGCGCGTATACTCCGGTTATTTTGTTAAAATATGTATCCCAGGATGCTGAAACCTCTGCAAATGTTTTCGCATAAAACGTTGTTTTAGCATTTGACAACACAGTCATCTGACTATCTCTCAAGTTGAGGTTAGCATCGGGGCTGAGAGCATCAGCGCTAAGGTCATCAAGAGCATCCTCAGCCTTTGCAAAAAGGCTTATTCCGTAATAAACTGAGGCATCGTTTTCTCTTGCAAATGCGATTTGTGAAGCTGAAGTCAAAACAAGCACAGATGCAAGTAAGAAACTAAAAATCTTCTTTTTCATATATATCCCTTCCTTTTTTTGTTATGAATATAATTATTCATATTCAATGTTACCATAATTAACAAACTATTTCAAGTATAAATTTAAAAAAACCACCCGTTTGGGTGGTTTTTTATACACTTAAGCTACACGTCTTGCCGTAACATAATTTCTCACATAATAGCTTTCACTAAGATTATCTCGCACAACACCGCGTACACTTGTTGATGCATGAACAAATTCGTTATTTCCTATATAAATACCAACATGATTAATTCTTCTGTCTGATCTGTTAGAAAAGAATACAAGGTCGCCTTCTCTGAGGTTTGCCTTGTCAACATATGTACCAACACTGCCCTGAGAATTAGATGATCTTGGAAGTGAAATTCCGTACTGCTTGTAAACATAGGATGTAAGACCGCTGCAATCGAAAGCTCTGGGGCCTGCACTGCCATAAACATAAGGATAACCAATATAATTTTGAACAGTCTTTGCTACTTCCTTACCTTTTAAGTTAAGCTCATGTTCCATTTCTTTTGTTACATAAGCTGCGTTTACAAAACCTGTAACACCGTTAGCCATACGGATGTTGTACCACCCATTGTCAGTATAGATTATTTCAAACGACGTTCCATACCAAAGAACATCAACAATCTCGCATGAAGTATTTGGTTGAGTTCTTACGTTAAGAGCGTCGCAATTAACATAAGCTGTTTCTGTCGCCTCAACATTGGTAAACAGAATTATCAAACTAAGCAATGTTGAAAATGCTGTAACTAACTTTTTATTTAACATAATGCCTCCAAAAAATTAAACTACGCTTATTATTATACAACAAGCGGAGGCATTTGTCAAACTTTTTTAACATTTATTTAATACTTTTTAAATTTATGCTTAATAAAAGGTGCATTGATATAATTATCATTGCACCTTTTGTTGGAGTTTATTCTATTTCGGAAAGTGTAGCCAAAATACCGTTAGTTATTGCCTCTGCAATAGTGTCCTGACCTGATGAACTAAGAAGATATTTTCTGTCGCTTGCGTTACTTATAAATGCCGTTTCAACGAGAGCTGCAGGTCTTTTTGTTGTTCTTATAACATAAAGATTTGCTCCGTTTTGTGTAAACTTGGGTGCCAGATTTGTCAATTCCACCATCTGGTCGTAAATATTTTCAGCAAGCATTGTTCCTATCTCGTTGGCAGGATTGTAATAAACCTGAGTTCCATTTATTTCAGAGTTATCAATTGAATTACAGTGTATGCTTACGAACAAATCACACTCACTGTTATTTTCAATTTCTGCACGTTCAGCAAGAGATATATACTTATCGCTGTCTCTTGTCATAATTACATTGATACCGTTTTCCTTGAGCTTTTTGTTTACAAGTTTTGCAATTGCAAGGTTGATATTGCTTTCATATGCAACGGCATCTCCTGCTGAGTTGTAGCCTACTGCCCCGGGGTCGTAACCACCGTGGCCTGCATCTATAATAACCGTTCTCTCGCCTATCGGCTTTACGGGATTAACCTTGTCGGTTTTGTAAACACCCTTGTCGGCACTGTATGTGAGCATATTACTGCCGTCAACAGTAACTGTGCTTCCGTTAGCCGTCTTTGCAACTATTATCTCATATATATTCCCGTCATTCACAAGGATTTTCTGCGGTTCAAGTTTAAGGTTCTTAAAGGTAAGCATATACCCGTTTGTAACGGGTTTTCCAGTAGCCTCATATTTCGAATCAAAATAAACACGTTTTGCAAAGGCATCATATATGATTTGTTCATTCGGAGAAACGGTTGCTCTTAAAAGAATACCGCTATCACTTGAAAGCACCATAACCTGTGTATTGCATTCTATATCAAACACAACACGTGCATTATTTTCGTAATTTGCATAACGCACTGATTTTACGCAGTTTCCACTAAGCGAAACCGTGTCCCCCGAAGTCTGAAAATGTGCCCCGGGAAAATCGAAAACTATGCGCTGTGGATTTGAATATCTGGTAATCTTAGGAGAAATACCATAGGCAGTTCTTACATACACATCATCGTATATGCCATTTTTTACTGCCGTAATTTTACCAAACAAACCATACTCATCGGGAATGGGTTCATCATCTACAATCGGTGGGGCTTGTCCTTCGTTTTTATCAGTTATTGAAACTGTGCGTGTCTTCTCGTCCCAGCCGACATTATATCCAAGCTGTTCCGCAACAAATCTTACGGGAACCATCGACTTTAGCGTATCGGCGTGGTATCCGATAAGCATTGGGAGTGGCTGGTCATCGGCTATCGGCACCTTATTTCCGTTTACATAAGTATTCCTGTCGCCTATTTTTATCATAACTGACACACCGTTGTCCACGATTTCCACCTGACAGGTATCATCATGCCAGATAACTTCGGAACCGAGTGTTTCAAAGACATCACGCACGGGAACCATTGTGCGATCTTCAATTATAACAGGAGCCATCTGAAGCCCACTGATGTTTTTTCCTGCTACGCTTAGTTTTATCTCTCCGCCCTCATACATATGATATGCGTCATTATAATAAAGCTTGTCCACAGCATAACCTGTGGATGCGAGCAAAAGCACAGTCAGGCATAAAATGGAAAGAATATATAAAATTTTTTTCATAGAAACACCCCATTCTCCTATGATATTCGACAAAGTTCGAATATTTCCTCTTGAAAAAAACAACTGTAATCTTATTGTAATGTTATTCAAAACTCATCTGTGCATTTCCGGGCATTGCTACCCCATAATGTTCGTAAGCCAAACGGGTTGCACATCTTCCGCGTGGAGTTCTTGCTATAAATCCAAGCTGAAGAAGATACGGCTCGTACATATCCTCTATAGCAGATGTATCCTCCCCTATTGTTGCGGCAAGTGTTTCAAGTCCGACGGGACCGCCACCAAAGTTATAAATCATAGATGTAATCATTTTTTTATCAGTTGCGTCAAGCCCAAGATTATCAATATCAAGCATTTTAAGAGCATCATCGGCAACCTTTTTTGTAATGCATCCGTCAGCACGTACCTGAGCAAAATCTCGAACACGACGAAGCAGTCTGTTGGCAATTCTTGGTGTTCCGCGAGAACGTGCGGCAATCTCTGCAGCACCCTCCGCTGCTATGTCTATATTCATAATACGTGCGTTTCGTGAAATGATTTCGGCAAGGTCTTCCTTTGTATAAAGTTCGAGCCTTTCTATAACGCCAAATCTATCCCTCAGCGGTGCAGAAAGCATACCTGCACGTGTGGTTGCACCAATAAGTGTAAACGGCGGAAGACTAAGCCTTACAGACTGTGCACTTGGCCCCTTACCAATGATTATGTCAAGAGAAAAGTCCTCCATTGCAGGATAGAGTATCTCTTCTACAGACCTTGAAAGCCTGTGTATCTCATCAATAAACAAAACATCCTGAGGTCCAAGATTTGTAAGTATTGCAGCAAGGTCCATCGGCTTTTCTATCGCAGGACCGCTTGTAACCCTGATATTAACGCCCATTTCATTTGCAATAATAGATGCAAGCGTTGTTTTACCAAGTCCGGGCGGGCCGTAAAGAAGACAATGGTCAAGCGCTTCGTTACGACTGCGGGCAGCGTCTATGTATATCTTAAGATTTTCCTTTACCTTAGTCTGACCGATATACTCCTCCATAACCTTGGGGCGTATAGTATGCTCTGTTTCTGTTTCGTCGCCTTCGAGTTGGCGGGCGGAAATTATTCTATCATCAAATTCCATTTGACATTCTCCTCAAAGCCTCTTTAATTATATCTTCAGCCGTCATTTGCGATGTATCCATCTGCATAATTGTTTTTTGAGCTTCTGACGGCGATGCACCAAGTGCAATGAGTGCGTTAACCGCCTCTGTATCTGCACGAAGATTGGTCTTTACAATTTGCTTTGTACTATCCGGCTGGGAAATTGCATCCTCTGTACTGATTTTACCCTTCAGTTCGAGGATGATCCTCTGTGCCATTTTTGTTCCGACGCCGGGGGCACGTGTTATTGCTTTTACATCATCGCAGATAATTGCAAGTGAAAGTTCCTGTGCCGAAAGAGTTCCAAGAATTGAAACTGCTGCTTTTGGCCCTATCCCCGATATCGAAATAAGCTTATGGAAGAAGCTCAGGCTTTCGTTTGAGATAAATCCGTACAGTTCAGGCTGTTCATCACGAACATAAAAGTATGTATTCACAAAGGTCTCTTCCCCGATACTTCCGATTTTGGAAATATCGCTTGTTGACATAAACACATTTATTCCAAAACCGTTAACATCAAAAATAACAGAGCTTTCCGTTATACTTGCAATTTTACCTTTTATAAAAGATATCATAACCATTCACCTATCTTAAATTTATTCCACCAAAACTTGTAATGCTGTTAAAACGCATACTGTTACCGTGGCACACTGCTATGGCAAGAGCGTCGGCAACGTCATCAGGCTTGGGGACGCTCTTGAGCCCCAGCATCGACTTCGTCATCTGCTGAATCTGGTTTTTATCTGCACGCCCATAACCCGTAAGTGCCTGCTTAACCTGAAGCGGTGTATATTCATAAATCGGCACATTTTTCTGCACTGCGGCAAGAAGTATTACCCCCCTTGCCTGCCCTACTGAAAAAGCAGTTTTGGCATTGTTATTAAAGAAAAGTTCCTCGACGCTGATTACATCAGGCTTGTACTCATCGAGCAATTCTATCATTTTATTATAAATGATCTGAATTCTCTCCTCAAGCGGAGTGTGTGCTTTTGTAAGAATTGCGTCATAAGCAACAGGTTTATATGTATTTGAAATTTTATCAACAACCCCATAGCCGACGATGGCTATTCCGGGGTCAATACCAAGAATTCTCATTTTACGCCTGCTTTCTTATCATGCTATCCTTTTCAAGCGGTTCGTCAGAACTGATGTAAACCGTCATTGCCGCGTGGTTTGCAACATCAATATCTTCCATATTTTCGTCTTTTAAAACAGTTATTTTTTGTGATAAATATGGCTTGCCGGGGCGAATTATCTCAACCTCATCGCCAAGGAAAAATCTGTTTCTCTGCGAAACCTTGGCAAGCCCCGTTTTTTCGTCATATTCCTGAACAATTCCTATAAGGTCATATTCTCTTATATAAGAGCTTGACCCATAAATCTGCGCACCAGTATCGGGAATTCCAAAGAAAAACCCCGTATAATAATCACGATGGCTGACTTTTTTAACCTCATCAAGCCATGAATTGTCAAATTTAAAGTTAACAGGGTCTTCATAATACGCATCAATTGCCCTTCTGTACGCCGCAACAATTGTTGCAACATAGAATTCGCTCTTGACTCTTCCCTCTATCTTAAGCGAGCTTACACCACTTGCTATAAGCTCCGGAATATGCTCTATCATGCATAAATCCTTTGAATTCATTATAAATGTTCCACGTTCGTTTTCGTAAACCGGAAGGTATTCTCCCGGGCGTTTTTCCTCCATAAGAGAATACTGCCATCTGCACGGATGACTGCACGCACCCTGATTACTGTCCCTTGCGGTCATATAGTTACTGAGAAGACATCTCCCCGAATAAGAAACACACATTGCACCGTGCATGAAAATTTCAAGCTCGCAATTTTGTGAGATATTATCCTTGATTTCCCTGATTTCAGGAAGAGAGAGCTCTCTCGCAAGAACCACACGGCTTGCCCCCATCTCGTGCCAGGTTTGAACCGTCTGATAATTTGTGTTATTAGCCTGCGTGCTTATGTGAATTTCAAGCTCAGGTGCGGCTTTTTTGCAAATTGAAAAGGCACCTAAGTCAGAAATAAGAACCGCATCTGCACCAAGCTCATATATTTCCTTAAAATAACGCTCCATTTCTGCAAGGTCTTTATTGTGTGGGATGATATTAGCCGTAACATAAACCTTTTTACCGATGCTATGAGCGTAATTTATGCCTTCAAGCATTTCTTCGCGGGTGAAATTGTCTGCCGCAACACGAAGCGAAAACGATTCCCCGCCGATATAAACGGCATCTGCACCATATTTGAAAGCAATCTTTAATTTATATAAATTTCCGGCAGGTGCCAGAAGTTCAACCTTTTTCATGAAAAAATCCCCTTTAGTTTTTTATAGATAAAGCCACGCCGTCTCCAATAGGTATAATCGAGGTAGTGAGCTTATCTGTACTTGTTATTTCTTCAAGATATTTATGAAGTTTTTTTACTATAGTGATTTTACGACGAACTATCTTGTCGTCATCTTCGACCATGCCATGATACAAAATGTTATCAGACAAAAGCACACCGTCTTTAGATAAAAGTCTTAAAATGTGCGGCAAAAACTCTATGTACTGAGCCTTTGCGGCATCAAGAAAAATAAAGTCAAATTCTCCATCGAGCCATTGCAAAACCTCTATCGCTTCGCCCTCGATGAGCTGAATTTTCTTTTCGTTACCCGTTGCAAAAATATTATCTATTGCAATATCTGCGTGTTTTTTGTAGCGTTCTATTGTTATGATGTGGCTATCGTCGGGCAAGTTATCCGCCATAAGTATTGCACTGTAGCCAACCGCAGATCCGATTTCAAGAACACGCTTGGGTTTTTTTAATTTAAGAAGAGTTACGATTAACTGCTCTGTCGATGGCTGAACAATCGGTGCGTAGCTTTCCTCAAGTGCTGATTTTCTGCGAAGCTCTTCTAAAAATTCACTGCGTTTTGGAATGAGTGAATCTAAATAATCTAATTCCATAGTTACACCTTAATAATATATTTCGTCTTTAACTTTTTCACTGGTCTTTGCATCTTTCAGTTTGGACACAATCTCAAGTGCAAAATCATACGCACTTCCCATTGCCTGTGCAGTAATAACATTTCCATCTGTTATAACAGGAACTTTTTCGTACTGCGCATTTTTAAAGTATTTTTCAAATCCGGGATAGCATGTCGCTTTTTTACCGCTTAATATGCCCATTTTGCCCAAAATCATAGGAGCAGCACAAATTGCACACACAAGCTTT
>JAZRPN010000151.1:0-2621 GCA_045649225.1 Clostridia bacterium
TGACGGATTCAAGCCGTCGCACAGAAAGCTCCTTTATACTAAGTATAAAATGGGGCTAATGAATGGTGCCCGCACAAAAAGTGCAAACGTTGTCGGTCAGACGATGAAGCTTAACCCCCACGGTGATGCAGCAATTTACGAAACAATGGTGCGCCTTACCGAGGGTAATATGGCACTGCTTCACCCATTTGTTGATTCAAAGGGTAACTTTGGTAAGCAGTACAGCCGCGATATGGCGTATGCCGCTTCACGTTATACCGAAGTAAGACTTATGCCGATATGCAGTGAGATTTTTGGCGACATAGATAAAAACACCGTAGAGTTTGTTGATAACTACGACGGCACTCTTAAGGAGCCTACACTTCTCCCCACGGCGTTCCCCAATATCTTAATCAATCCCAATCAAGGTATTGCCGTTGGTATGGCAAGCAATATTGCAAGCTTTAACCTGCGCGAGATATGTAATGCCACAATAGCATTTATGAAGGACAGCAAGGTTAATCTTGCCGAATTTATTTCAGGTCCCGATTTTTCGACGGGCGGATATCTTCTGCGTGATGATGAAGCGCTTGAGAAAATCTACGAAACCGGTCGCGGAAGCGTTCGTATCCGTTCAAAATACACATATGATAAAAAGCAAAACATAATCGAAATAACCGAAATCCCCTACAGCACCACAGTAGAGGCAATTATAGATAAACTTGCTGAGCTTATAAAGGCGGGCAAACTGCGTGAGCTTAACGATGTGCGTGATGAGACTGACAAAACAGGTCTTAAAATTACACTTGAGCTTAAGCGTGGTGTTGATGCCGAAAAGCTTATGGCACGCCTTTTCAGGCAAACTCCGCTTGAGGATTCGTTCAGCTGTAACTTTAACGTGCTTATAAATTCCGAGCCTCTTGTTCTTGGCGTGCGTGATATTTTGTCGCACTGGGTAAATTTCCGTACAGACTGTATCCGACGCAGACTTTTGTTTGATATTGAAAAGAAAGAGGCAAGACTCAACCTCTTAAACGGTCTTGAAAAAATTCTTCTTGATATCGATAAGGCAGTAAGCATTGTCCGCAACACCCCTGAGGATGCTATGGTTGTACCAAACCTTATGGCAGGCTTTTCGATCACAAAGGAGCAGGCGGAATTTGTTGCAGAAATCAAGCTCCGTAACTTAAATAAGGAATACATCTTAAAGCGTACATCAGAGATTGAAAATCTTATGAAAGAGCTCGAGGAGCTTCGTAAAACCGTTTCAAGCGATGCACGCATAAGAAAGCTCATATCAAAACAGCTTCAGGAAATTGCCGATAAATTCGGTACCGACAGGCGCACAGTTGTTATTGATTCGTCAGGCGACGATACTTCTGTCGAGATAAGCACCATTGAAGATTATGCAGTGCGTGTGTTTATGACAAGGGATAACTACTTTAAAAAGATTACTCCCGCAAGTCTTCGTGCGGCGGACAAGCAAAAGCTCAAAGAGGGCGATGTGCTTGTGTGCGAGGCGGATGCGTCAAACGCAATGGATATGCTTTTCTTCTCGGACAGACAAAATGTGTACAAAATGCGTCTTAACGACATTTCTGATACAAAAGCAAGCTCGCTTGGTGATTACATTCCCAACCTTGTTGAGATGGAGCCGGGCGAAAAGGTGCTTTACTCTACACCGTCTTATAAATACGGCGGCTTTATGCTCTTTGCTTTTAAATCAGGCAAGGTTGCCAAGGTTGATATGAAGAGCTACGAAACAAAGACCAACCGCAAACGCCTTACAGGTGCATACGGCAAAGGCGAAATTGTGGATATGCTTTACATTCCGGAAGATACTAATGTTGCACTTTTCTCAAATATTGATAAGTGCGTTGTATTTAACACAAAGGACCTTGTTACAAAGACAAGCCGCTCAACACAGGGTGTGCAGGTTATGACGATGCGTCGCAAGTCGCTTCTTAGCAAAATGGCTCTTCCCGAAACGGTGCTTCATGATATCCACGGCTACGAGGCACGGTCTATCCCGTCTGCAGGCTATTATTTAAAGGACGAGGACAGCTCCACAGTTCAGCTTTCATTGTTTGAAAAGGATGATAACGCGTGATATATTTTGACAATTCAGCCACAACACCGCTTGCTCCCGAGGTAAGGGATGCAGTTGTAAATTATATGGATACAAGCTTTGGCAACCCGTCAAGCAGACACACGCTCGGGCTTGAGGCTGAAAAGATTGTAAGCAGTGCACGAAAGCAGGTTGCAAAGGCAATGGGCGTAAGTGCAGACGAAATTTATTTTACCTCCGGCGGAACAGAGAGCGATAATATCGCAATCTTAGGCGCCGCAAACATAAAAAAAGGCAGGCGCATAGTTACAACGTCGGTTGAGCACCCCGCAGTGCTTTCCGCAATGGACTATCTTGAACAAAACGGCTTTGAGGTGGTTCGTGTAAAGCCAAATGATGACGGAGGCCTCACCCCCGACGACATTTTAAAAAACGTAACGCCGGATACCTGCCTTGTAAGCATAATGCATGTTAATAACGAAACGGGTGCAATTTTCCCTGTAGACAAAATAGGTGCGGCAATAAAGAGAATTGCACCACGCTGTATTTTCCACGTTGACGCAGTGCAGTCCTT
>JAZRPN010000152.1:0-2335 GCA_045649225.1 Clostridia bacterium
TTCATCATCATGGCACCCAATGCCTTTACCTCAGAGATAAACTTCTCAGGCTGCACAATCATGAGATGCACATCGAGCGGCTTCTGACACAAACGAGCTACATGCTCAAGCACAGGGAATCCAAATGAGATATTGGGAACAAACACGCCATCCATCACATCGAGATGGAGCCAATCGGCCTCACTTTGGTTTATCATGTCAATATCGCGTGCCAAATTTGAAAAATCGGCAGCAAGCAACGAAGGAGCAATCATCGTATTCATAGCACTATAGCACTCAACTGATTTATTTGTCTACAAAAGTAGAGAAATCAAACGGATTTAACAAGCAAACAACCATTATTTATCCGTCTAGAACATTTCACAGACATCCAATGAAAGAGACACAAATAAAAAGCCCTCAGCTCAACATGTAGCCCTGCAAGCCTTCAGGCAAGCTAGACTCAACTCGATAATTGCGAGCGAAATCTTTCAAAAACTTCACCGTACTCTCTTTAGGCTGACGCAATTTTTCCTTCTTTAAAGCCTTACGAACCAACGTGGCAAATTCTGAAGTTGAATAAAGTGTATAATTTTCATCCATAGGCATAACGGGTATAATTAACCATTCACAAGAAACGACTTTACCAACATTGGTCGTAATCGTTTGTATGTATAACGCGCCCAACCTATATTTAGTATATATAACGTACAATTTAAAAGAAAACAGATCACCTCGGCGCACATATGCAACCGAGGTGATCTGTAATAAATGTATATGTTAAATTAAATCTAGTTCGTTTGATTACTTCAAAGAGTAAACAACATCCTCTTCTACCTCAACGGCAGCAATCTTGCCCTCACGGAGCAACCAGCCCAAGCCAAGGAGGAAATCATCCTTCTTTTGCTTAGTTTCTTTCTTAATTTCCTTGAAGGTCAAACCTTCCTTACCGTCGAGTGCGTTCCAAATAAGACCTGCATTTGCTCCGGCTTTTTCTGTCAACATAACTTTAATTTTTTTAATTGTTAAACATATTCATGCCCCTCTCACAAGGAGCAAATGTAAGAATTCGCTGCAAAGATAGGTATTTTTATGTTGTAAAACATATTTTTTATTGTTTTTTTTCGCTTTTTTGTTGATTTTTTTTATACTTGCTCCATATACACGCAGCAGTCTCTACCATTTTGGCACATGGACGTTTCTCATAATACACTGCAGTACGTTCATCAGGGACAGGTACCTGAGGCCTACGCTCACGCAAACCTAACAATTCGGCACAGATAAGCGAACCGTTCTCACGACGAAACTCATCGGCTAATTGCTGCACAAGAGCATAGTTATCAGCCTTGCCTTGGCGGTCATAAGCATCGGCGCTACCCGTATCCAGTCCCGCTAAGATAAACATACCGCAAGCCGCACCGCATGTTTCACGCATACGACCGATACCCCCTCCGAACGAAGCCGACATTTTCAAAGCCTGCTCTTCGGTATATCCATACTCATCGGCAAAAGCCGCCGTCACTGCCTGTGCACAATTGTAACCCATCTTAAAGAGTTCAACGGCACGAGCCACTCTTTGTTCGTAATCCAAGTCCATTACAATATTATTTTAAAAAGAATCCTATTTATTTTATCACGAAGCCGCTATCCAAGACCAACACAACGGTCATCAAAGAAACACCACCTGAAATTAGTGACAAAGTTATGTATTTTTTCGTTTTCAGCCAATAGACAACACCTATATCGCGATAGAACAAGAAAAAGTGTAGAAAAACACAAATACCTTATTATATATATATGCTATGCCGAAAAAAAATCGTACCTTTGCAGCGTGAAATAGGGAATACCATTCGCAAAACAAATAAAACCTTATATAATATAAAATTCAGAAATGGAACAGAATTTCATCAATGGACTTTGGAACAAGGAAATCAACGTAGCTGATTTCGTAAGTGCCAACATCGCACCTTACACTGGCGATGCCTCATTTTTGCAGGGCCCCACATTACGTACAACCAACCTTTGGAACCTCTGCCTCAAGGCACTCGAAGAGGAGCGTAACAATGGCGGTGTACGCTCACTTGACAATGTAACTGTATCAACAATCACTTCTCATAAGGCTGGTTATATCGATCAGGAGAACGAACTTATCGTAGGTCTCCAGACCGACGAGCTCTTGAAGCGCTCTATCAAACCCTTCGGTGGTATCAACGTAGTAGCTAAAGCTTGCCACGAGAATGGCCTCGAGGTAGACGAGAAGGTAAAGGACATCTTCACTCACTACCGCAAGACTCACAACGACGGTGTGTTCGATGCATATACTGACGAGATTCGTTCGTTCCGTTCACTCGGCTTC
>JAZRPN010000153.1:0-6023 GCA_045649225.1 Clostridia bacterium
TCTTTAACGGGAATTGTCGTTTGTTCTTGTTCTCCAAGAATGCACGAAGCAACTTTCCGTAAAACTGCGCAATCTGCAGGTATCAACCCATACATGGTGGAAATTGCCAACATAAGAGAACAATGTTCTTGGGTACATAAAGATATGCCTACCGGTACTGAAAAGGCTATTATTCTCGGTAGGGCTGCAGTTGCTAAGGTAAACCTTAACGCTCCACTTACCCCAGGCGAATCTCCCGTTACTAAGAGAGCGCTTGTTATCGGCGGCGGTATCGCAGGTATCCAGACAGCTCTTGACATTGCTGATGCAGGTTTTCCGGTTGACATCGTGGAAACAAAGCCGACAATCGGCGGAAAAATGGCTCAGCTTGATAAAACATTCCCGACACTTGACTGTGCGGCTTGTATTCTGACACCAAAAATGGTGGACGTTGCGCAAAATGAAAATATCCGTATTTTCTCATACAGTGAAGTATCGGAAATTAAAGGCTTTGTAGGTAACTTTGATGTTACTATCAAGAAGAATGCACGATACGTAAAAGAAGATATCTGTACAGGCTGCGGTGCTTGTGTAGAAAAGTGCCCGATGAAGAAAGTTCCCAACGAGTTCAACCTCGGAATGGATAACAGAAGCGCAATATATATTCCGTTTGCTCAGGCAGTTCCAAAGGTTGCCACAATCGACCCCAATGCTTGTAATATGCTTAAAAACGGCAAATGCGGTCTTTGTGCCAAAGTTTGTGCGGCAGGTGCTATTGATTACACTCAAAAAGATGAATATATCAATGAAAAATACGGTGCGATTGTTGTTGCAACCGGATTTAATCCAATCAGTATGGATAAATTTGATGAGTTTGCCTACAATCAGTCGAAAGACGTTATTACATCGCTTGAATTTGAGCGTATTACAAATGCGGCAGGTCCTACTGCAGGTCATGTTGAAAGACCGTCTGACGGAAAGTCTCCCAAGACTATCGTATTCGTTCAGTGCGTAGGATCAAGATGCGATGCCTGCGCTGAAAAGGGTAAAGAATATTGCTCAAAGATTTGCTGTATGTATACGGCAAAACACGCAATGCTTGTAAGAGACAAATATCCGGATACTGAAGTTTACGTGTTCTATATAGATGTAAGAACTCCCGGTAAAAACTTTGACGAATTCTATCGCCGTGCTGTCGAGGAATATGGAGTAAAATACGTTAAAGGTATGGTAGGAAAGGTAACTCCTGAGGGAGATAAGCTTAAAGTTCAGGCATCAGGCCTTATTGATAATAAGCAGCTTCATATTGATGCAGACCTCGTAGTTCTGGCAGCGGCTATTGAACCTGATAAGTCAGCAAGACCGCTTGCAACTATGCTTACTGCAAGTATGGATACAAACGACTTTTTCACAGAAGCTCATCCAAAGCTCCGTCCGGTAGAAAGCCCGACGGCAGGTGTGTTCCTTTCAGGTGCTTGTCAGGGACCCAAGGATATTCCCGAAACAGTTTCTCAGGCAGGAGCTGCGGCTTCTAAGGTTATCGGACTTTTGGCAAAGGATAAGTTAACGGGTAACCCGTGTGTTGCTCAGTCAAACGAGCTTATGTGTAACGGATGCTCGAGCTGTGAAAGAGTTTGTCCGTATGGAGCTATCACTTACGAGGATAAAGAATTCCGTATGCCCGACAGAACAACTAAAATCAGAAGAGTTGCCGTTGTTAATCCTGCAGTTTGTCAGGGTTGCGGTGCTTGTACAGTTGCTTGTCCGTCAGGTGCTATGGACTTAAATGGATTTAAGAGTAATCAAATTATGGCGGAGGTGGACGCAATATGCAAGTAAATGAACGTAAACCTTTAATTGTTGCTTTTTGCTGCAACTGGTGTTCTTATGCCGGCGCAGACCTTGCAGGAAACAACCGTCTTAACTATCCGGCAGATGTAAAGATTATAAGAGTTCCCTGCTCTTGCCGTGTTAACCCGATGTTTGTTCTTAGTGCATTCCAGAGGGGTGCAGACGGAGTTATCATATGTGGTTGCCACCCCGGCGACTGCCACTACACATCAGGAAACTACTACACGCGCAGAAGAATGGCTGCTCTCTTTTCGATGCTTGATTTCCTTGGAATTGAAAAAGAGCGTACCCGTGTAGAATGGGTTTCTGCGGCAGAAGGTGCAAAATTTGCCGCTACAATGAATGACTTCGTTGAAAAAGTAACAGCGCTTGGTGAAAACAAGAGATTGGAGGATCTGCGATGCAAAAGATAACACAAAACCAGTTGATAGATAAAGCAGTTTCTCTGCTTGCAGATGGTACTGTTACTGCAGTTCTTGGATGGAGCAAGGGTGAATTCGGTTACGATGTAACTCCTAAAATGTTTAAGAGCGAAGAAGATTTAAGACAGAATTTTGTCTGGAATGATTTTTGCGGAGTAAACTTCTCAAAATACCTTGTTTCAAAAACAGTCAGATTTGACGGCAAAATTCTTGTTTTCTTAAAACCCTGCGATACTTACAGCTTTAATCAGCTTTTGACAGAACATCGCTTTGACCGCGAAAAGGTTTATGCTGTCGGCATTCCTTGCGAGGGTATGGTTGACGTTGCAAAGCTTAAAGCTGTTACAGGTGAGGGAATCAGCGAAATCAAAGAAGATGGCGAAAATCTTCTTGTTACAACAATTTATGAAGATAAGCCCACAAAAGTCTCATTTAAGAATGTTCTTTTGGAACGCTGCGTAAATTGTAAGAGCAAAAAGCACGTAGCTTACGACGAACTTCTGGGCGACGAGGGCGAAGTGGTTGATTCAGCGAGATTTGACGAGGTTGCAAAAATCGAGGCCATGACCCCTGATGAAAGATTTGCATTCTGGCAGAACGAGCTTTCAAGATGCATCCGTTGTAATGCCTGCCGAGATGCTTGCCCGGCATGTACTTGCGAAAAGTGTGTGTTTGACAATCCTCAGTCAGGTGTTGAAAATAAAGCTCCTGCAAACAGTTTCGAAGAGAAAATGTTCCATATTATAAGAGCATACCACGTGGCAGGACGCTGTACTGACTGCGGAGAATGTTCGAGGGTTTGCCCGCAGAATATTCCGCTTCATCTGTTGAATCGCAAATTTATAAAAGATATCAACGAATTTTATGGAGAATATCAGGCAGGGGCCGAGGTTGGCTCAAGAGCTCCGCTTGTAGACTACACCACTGAGGACTTAGAGCCCGGTGAAGTGTTTGACAGGAGGGATATTGATGCTTAAATGTTCTCTTGATAAAATAAATTCAGTTTTTGAAGAAATTGCAAAAAATGCAAAGCTTTATATTCCGGCTGTAGACAGCGACGGAAGTAGCGTCTACAAACAGTGGGAAGATGGAGTTTGCTGGAGCAATGCTTTAAATACTGTAAGGAGTCCAAAAGACTTTTTCTTTCCGCAGATGGAAAACCTGATGGAATTTAAAACAGAGGGTAAAAACATTGAGGTTATCGATACGAGAAGCGAAACAGAAGACTTTGTAATCTTTGGTGTACGTGCTTGTGATGTAAAGAGCTTCGATATTTTAGACAGAGTTTTCCTTTCAGAACCTGTTGACAGTTACTATGCTTCAAGGCGCGAAAAAGGAGTAATTGTGTCAACTGCGTGCGATAAACCTGCAGAAACCTGTTTCTGTAAGACTTTCGGTATTTCACCCGAAGAACCTGAGGGAGATATCACAACATGGAAAACAGAAAGCGAAATCTTTTTCAGAGCCAACACCAAAAAGGGTGAAGCGCTTTTAGAGAAAATTTCTGCGCTTACCGAGGAATGTGATGAAACTTTGGTTTCCGAGCAGAAAGAAAAAATTTCTGCCATTATGGACAGACTTCCGCTTAAAGACCTTACAACAGACGCTTTTGGCGGTGGAAAGACAGACGAATTCTTCAATCACCCTGCTTGGGAAGAACTCTCAGGCAGCTGCCTTGGTTGCGGAACCTGTACTTTTGTATGTCCTACATGTCAGTGCTATGATATTAAAGACTTTAACACAGGCAATGGTGTTATAAGATTCAGATGTTGGGATTCATGTATGTATTCCGACTTTACAAAGATGGCTCACGGAAATAACAGACTTACCCAGAAAGAGCGCTTCCGTCAGAGATTTATGCACAAGCTTGTTTACTATCCCGAAAACAACGAGGGTATTTTCAGCTGTGTAGGTTGCGGAAGATGTCTTGCCAAGTGTCCTATTTCTATGAACATCGTTAAAGTAATGAAAAAGATTGGAGGGAAAGAAAGTGAATAAAGAAGAAACTTTAATTCCCAAAGTCGGTGTTATAACCGATGTCCGTATAGATACACCCGATATCAAAACTTTCAGGGTTGTTTTGCCGGATGGAAAAAAGGCGTTTGACCACCGTCCAGGACAGTGTGCGATGCTTTCTGTTCCCGGAGTTGGTGAGGCAATGTTTTCTATAACATCTTCTCCGACAAATGAAGAGTATATGGAGTTCTCCATTAAAAAATGCGGATGCGTAACCGACTGGCTCCATCAGGCTGAGGTTGGTCAGCAGATAACAATCAGAGGACCATACGGAAAGCCGTTCCCCGTTGATGACGTGTTTGCAGGCAAAAACCTTTTGTTTATTGCCGGTGGTGTTGGTCTTGCACCGCTTCGCTCAGTTATCAACTACTGCAGACATTATCGCGACCGTTACGGTGATATTGATATTGTTTACGGTTCAAGAAGCAAGGACGATTTGCTTGATTATAAGGAAATCATTGATGAGTGGTCAACTGATGCAGGCGTAAATGTTCATTTGACGATTGACAATCCTCAGGATGGCTGGGACGGCCACGTAGGCTTTGTACCCAACTATGTAAAAGAGCTTGGTTTTGATACAAACAAAACAGCAGTTCTTTGCGGTCCTCCGATTATGATTAAGTTTACACTTGATGGACTTTGCGAGCTTGGTTTTGACAAAACTCAGATTTACACAACGCTTGAACTTCGAATGAAGTGCGGTGTTGGTAAGTGCGGAAGATGCAATGTTGGCTCAAAATATGTGTGCAAGGACGGTCCGGTATTCAGATGCGACGAGCTTGATGAACTTCCGGATGAGTATTAAAGGAGAGGTAACATGGAAAAATTAGTTAATATATATCTTTTCGGCAAAAAATATGAAGTGCCTGAAAATTTAACAATTATGACCGCTATGGAATATGCAGGGTATCAGCTTGTTCGCGGTTGCGGTTGCCGTAATGGTTTTTGCGGCGCATGTGCGACTGTTTACCGTATAAAGGGAGATAAGGAGCTTAAAGCTTGTCTTGCTTGTCAGACAAAGGTTGAGGATAATATGTATATCGCAACACTTCCGTTCTTCCCGCTTGTTAAGGAAGGCTATGATATCGAAAATATTCCTGTAAATGAGTCTGTTATGATGCAGCTTTACCCCGAGATTTATGCTTGTATCGGCTGTAATGCCTGCACAAAGAGCTGTACTCAGGGACTTAATGTTATGCAGTATATTGCATATGCTCAGCGCGGTGATTTCGAAAAATGTGCAGAGGAATCATTTGACTGCGTAATGTGCGGAGTATGTTCTTCAAGATGCCCTGCGGGAATTTCACATCCTCAGGTTGCAATGCTTGCAAGAAGAATTAACGGAAAGTATCTGGCTCCCGGATGCGGTCATCTTGAAGATCGTGTTAAGGAAATTAAAGACGGTGATTTTAAAGAACTGATTGAAGCTCTTATGCAGAAACCCATTGATGAAATGAAAGAGCTTTATAATACCCGCGAAATAGAAAAGTAAGGAGGAAAAGAATATGTATTCGGAAAAATTTCAAAAATCTATTGCAGCAGTTGAAGCAGCAAGAGAAAAGAATATTGCGTTAGAGCCGGATCGTATGACTGCAAAGCAGAAAGAGGATTTGCTTGCGGCTTTTCATCCGGACTATAAGCAGGACGAATTTGATGTGCTCAAAATCGGTCCTAACAAAGGCGACAAGGTTCCTACAGAACTGGCCGAGATTTTGCAGGCACACAGCCGTATAACAAAGGACAGTGTTAATCTTG
>JAZRPN010000154.1:0-6143 GCA_045649225.1 Clostridia bacterium
AGTAAACACTATGGTATAACACAAAATAAATATAGAAAGATAAAATAAAAAACGGACTTAGTTTTCGGTAAGTCCTTTTAATTTTGCTTAATTACATATTAAGTGCTCCTTCAACTGCAACTGCGATAGCAACAGTCATACCAACCATTGGGTTGTTACCTGCACCGATTAAGCCCATCATTTCAACGTGAGCCGGAACTGAAGAAGAACCTGCGAACTGTGCGTCTGAGTGCATACGACCCATAGTATCTGTCATACCATATGAAGCGGGGCCTGCAGCCATATTGTCGGGGTGAAGTGTTCTTCCTGTACCGCCGCCTGATGCAACTGAGAAGTACTTCTTACCCTGTTCGATACATTCCTTCTTGTATGTGCCTGCAACGGGGTGCTGGAAACGAGTCGGGTTTGTTGAGTTACCTGTGATAGATACGTCAACGCCCTCTAAGTGCATGATTGCAACGCCTTCACGAACATCGTCACAGCCGTAGCAACGAACCTTAGCTCTTTCGCCCTTAGAATATGCAGTTTCTTTTACAACTGCTACTTTACCTGTTGCATAGTCAAACTGAGTCTGAACATAAGTAAAGCCGTTGATTCTTGAAATAATCTGAGCTGCGTCTTTTCCAAGACCGTTTAAGATTACTCTTAAGTCTTCTTTTCTTGCCTTGTTAGCAGATCTTGCAAGACCGATAGCACCTTCTGCTGCTGCGAATGACTCGTGACCTGCTAAGAAAGCAAAACACTTTGTTTCTTCACGAAGAAGCATAGCGCCTAAGTTACCGTGTCCGATACCTACTTTTCTGTCGTCAGCAACTGAACCGGGGATACAGAAAGACTGAAGACCAAGACCGATTTTCTCAGCTGCGTCTGCTGCCTTCTTGCAGTTTTCCTTAATTGCGATTGCTGCACCTACTGTATATGCCCAGCAAGCATTCTCGAAACAAATCGGCTGAATGCTCTTAACGATGCCATAAGCATCTACACCTGCATCATCACAGATTTTCTTAGCCTCTTCAATTGAGGAGATACCGTGCTTTGCAAGTTCTTCATTAATCTGATTTATTCTTCTTTCATAACTCTCAAACAATGCCATTTTGCCATACCTCCTTATTCATGTCTGGGGTCAAGAAGCTTTGCAGCATCGTCAACCCTGCCGTACTGACCGCTTGCCTTAGCCAAAGCTTCGTTAGCGTCCATACCTTTTGCGATCATTTCCATCATCTTGCCGAGGTGAACAAACTTGTAACCGATAATTTCGTCGTTGTCATCTACAGCAATCTTTGTGATATAACCTTCTGCAAGCTCTAAGTATCTCGGACCCTTTTCTAATGTTGCATATGTTGTACCAACCTGTGAACGAAGACCCTTACCTAAGTCTTCTAAACCTGCACCGATGGGAAGACCATCCTCTGAGAATGCAGTCTGTGTACGACCGTAAACAATCTGTAAGAACAATTCTCTCATTGCAGTATTGATAGCATCACATACGAGGTCAGTATTAAGAGCCTCTAAAATTGTTTTGCCAATAAGAATTTCAGCCGCCATAGCTGCTGAATGTGTCATACCTGAACAACCAACTGTTTCTACTAATGCTTCCTGAATGATACCCTCTTTTACATTTAATGTAAGTTTACAAGTACCCTGCTGAGGAGCACACCAGCCAATACCGTGTGTAAGACCAGATATGTCTGTGACTTCCTTTGCCTGAGTCCATCTTCCCTCCTGCGGAATGGGAGCAGGACCGTGATATGCACCCTTTTTAAGCGGGCACATTGATTCAACTTCGCTTGAATATTTCATCAGAAATTCTCCTTTCGTATTCTTAATAACAGACTTTGTCTGCTGTAAAAACCTACAATATTTATTATAACACATTTTTCTAAATATGCAAGCACTAAGCTCAAAAAAATCACAATTAAATTTTTTACGAAATTTTTTAAAAAAAGTATTGACAAGTTGAATAAATGTGCTATAATATGTATAGAAATGATAATCATTATCATTTTGAAAGGAGGAGTGATTATGACAGTTGATACAACTCACCGCTCCAAAAAAAGAGATGCGATATTGAACCTTTTAAGGTCAACCGATACACATCCGACAGCTGAATGGATTCACTATGTTCTAAAGGATGAGATTCCGGGACTCGGGATTGCTACCGTTTACAGAAATCTCAAACTTTTTGAAAAACAAGGTGTTATTCAGAGGATCGACGTTGGCGACGGTTATGACCATTATGATGCTGATATATCGGAGCATTATCATTTTAGATGCACTTCTTGCAAAAAGGTCTTAGACCTTGCAATTCCGACGATGGAGCTTGCCTCTTCCCTGCCCGATGGTTTTACAGCAGAAAGACACCAGCTTGTATTCTTCGGAAAGTGTAACAAATGCAGTTAAAAAACAAAAAGAAAAAAACAATATTAGGAGGAAATTTATTATGAAAAAATTTGTATGTCCTGTTTGCGGTTATGTTCACGAGGGTAATGAGGCTCCCGAAAAGTGCCCCCTTTGCGGTGTTCCGGGTGCTAAATTCACAATCATGGAAGAAGGCGCTGCTTTAGCTGCTGAACATGAGTATGGCGTTTATGCAAAAACTGTAAAGAATAACCCTGACATTTCTGACGAAGATAAGAAGTTTATCTTTGATCAGTTGATGGCAAACTTTAACGGCGAATGTGCTGAAGTTGGCATGTACCTTTGCATGGCAAGAATCGCTCACAGAGAAGGTTATCCCGAAATCGGTCTTTACTGGGAAAAGGCAGCTTACGAAGAAGCTGAACACGCAGCTAAATTTGCAGAACTCTTAGGCGAAGATTTAGAGCCCAACATGAAGGCTACAACAAAGGATAACTTAAAGTGGAGAGTTGACTGTGAATACGGTGCTACAAAGGGTAAGTTTGACTTAGCAGTATGTGCTAAGAAAAACGGACTTGATGCTATCCATGACACAGTTCATGAAATGGCAAGAGACGAAGCTCGACACGGCAAAGGTCTTGAAGGACTTTTAAAGAGATACTTCTAATACGATAACACATCAGGCGACCAAAGCGGTCGCCTGTTTTAAAAGGAGGAATTTAGTATGTTAGATAAAAAGGTTGCAAAATTACTTAACGAACAAATTACAAAAGAGCTTTATTCTGCATATCTTTATGTAGATTTCTCAATATTCTACGAGGCAGAGGGACTTGACGGATATGCAAACTGGTATATGATTCAGGCTCAGGAAGAAAGAGATCACGCTATGCTGTTCCTTAAATATCTGCAGATGTCAGGTGAAAAGGTAGAGCTTGGTCAAATCGACAAGCCCAACAAGGTTTTTAAAACTCTTATGGACCCATTAAAAGCAGGATTAGAGCATGAACAATATGTTACAAGTCTTATAAACGACATTTACTCTGCCGCTTATGATGTAAGAGATTTCAGAACAATGCAGTTTTTAGACTGGTTTGTAAAAGAACAGTTAGAAGAAGAAAAGAACGCTGACGATTTAATTAAAAAAATGGAATTATTCGGTGGCGATTCAAAGGGACTATATTCACTAGACAGTGAATATGCTGCAAGAATTTACACTGCTCCCTCTCTCATTCTTGATTAAATATAAGGGTCAAGTGAATTACTTGACCCTTTTTTATATAAAAATTTCAAAAACTACTTGACAAATCAACATTTTAAGTGTAATATGTATGTAAATTTGAATATCACAAAGAACGACTGTGACGAGGACGGTCGGATTGCAAAGTTTAAAGAGAGTTGCCGGTTGGTGCGAGGCAATGACAGAGCTTTCCAATGACTTATCACCTCCGAGTCGAAGGACCGAAAGGCTTTGGCTTAGTAGATTCCTTCCGTAATGCTGCGTTAAGGCAAAGGGCTTGTCAGAGCTCGGTAAGTGACGGAATATTTTCCGTAATTTGAGTGGTACCGCGGGTTATTATAACTCGTCTCAAAGTTTTATTTGAGACGGGTTTTTGTTTTATTCAGGTTTCGAATATCGAATTTGTCAAAACCAGAAAGGAGACAAACAAAATGGATTATAGTTTGAAAGAAGTAGCCGGAAGAATTAAAGATCTTAGAGAAGCAAAAGGCTTTTCACCAGAAGAGCTTGCAAAGCTCACCGGAGTATCAACTGACGAGTACATAGTTTTAGAAAAAGGCGAGACAGATTTTAGCTTCACATTTATCTACAAGTGTGCAAAAGCGTGTGGTGTTGAAGTTGTTGATTTGTTGGACGGAACAAGCAGTACTCTTACATCTTTTGCAATTACAAGAAAGGGCGAAGGTCTTAAAATCTTAAAAAAGCACGGTGTTGAATATGATAACCTCGCTCCAAAATTCAGAGATAAATTAGCAGAGCCGTTTTTGGTTAAATTCCCTTACCTTGAAGAAGAGCAGAATGCCCCCATTCACTTAAGTTCACATAACGGTCAGGAATTCGATGTCATTGTAAAGGGCTCTTTGAAGGTTCAGGTTGGTAACCATATAGACGTTCTCCACGAAGGCGACTCTATTTTCTACAACAGTATTATCCCCCACGGAATGATTGCTGTATCAGAAGGAGGATGTGAATTCCACGCGGTTGTATTAAACCCTCAGGACGGCTTAGTTACAGAAGAGTACCCAGAAGCTCCCGTAATCGCGGAAAAGGTTGCAGCTAAGAAAGCAAAGTCAGAAACAGTTGCTGATAAGTTTATTGAATCATCATATGACGAAAACGGTGTGTTTAGCGGAATTAAATTTAAAAATGACGATAAATTCAACTTCGCATTTGATTGTGTTGATGCAATTGCAAAGAAGAATCCCGATAAGCTCGCTATGATGTGGGTTGCAAATGACAAAACTGACAGACGCTTTACTTTCAGTGATATGAAAAAGTACTCAGCAAAGACTGCAAACTACTTCGAGTCACTCGGTATCAAAAAAGGCGATACAGTAATGTTGGTTCTAAAACGCCATTATCAGTTCTGGTTTTCAATGCTTGCACTTCATAAAATCGGCGCAATTGCAATTCCTGCAACAAATCAGCTGGTAGAGCACGATTTTGACTACAGATTTAAAGCCGCAAAGGTTAAGGCAATTGTGTGTACCGCTGATGGTGATGTGTCAGATGAAGCAGAGAAGGCGGCTCGTAACTATCCTGATATGGTTAAGGTTTTGGTTGGCGGAAACAAAGACGGTTGGAATGATTTCAACGTCGAAATGGAAAGATTCAGCACACATTATTATAGAACAGAAAATACACCTTGCGGAAGCGACCCAATGCTTATGCTATTTACATCAGGTACAACAGGATACCCGAGAATTGCGACACATTCATATAAATATGCGCTCGGTCATTATCCGACAGCTAAGCATTGGCACAATGTAAATCCCGACGGTCTTCACTTTACAATTTCAGACACAGGCTGGGGTAAGGCTCTTTGGGGTAAGCTATATGGCCAGTGGCTCTGCGAGGCAGGCATTTTTACTTACGATTTCGATAGATTCCATTCAGAAGACATTCTCCCCATGTTCGCAAAATACCATATTACAACATTCTGCGCACCACCGACAATGTACCGTTTCTTTATTAAGGAAGATTTATCAAAATATGACCTTTCTTCTATCGAGTATGCAACAACTGCAGGTGAAGCACTAAATCCAGAAGTATTCAATCAGTTTAAAAAAGCAACTGGTCTTACAATTATGGAGGGCTTCGGTCAGACAGAAACAACACTTTCAATTGCAAACTTTGTCGGCTCTACTCCAAAAATCGGTCCTATGGGCAGACCCAGTCCTTTGTATGACGTTGTTGTTCTTGACCCGGACGGAAACGAATGTAACACAGGTGATGCAGGTGAAATCTGTATCCGCGTGGCAGACGGTGCTCCGCACGGACTCTTCATCGGTTATTACCTTGACGAAGAAAAGACAAACGAAGTATGGCACGATGGATTCTACCACACAGGTGACCAGGCAACTATGGACGAAGACGGATACCTTTGGTACGTGGGAAGAATTGACGACGTTATCAAGTCATCAGGCTACCGTATCGGACCTTTCGAAATCGAAAACGTTATTATGGAGCTTCCATACGTACTTGAGTGTGGCGTTTCTGCTGCGCCAGACGAGGTAAGAGGTCAGGTTGTTAAGGCAAGTATTGTTCT
>JAZRPN010000155.1:0-3956 GCA_045649225.1 Clostridia bacterium
CAAACCCTGAGCCGCGGAGTGTCGCTTACAACTCTTCAGGATATCTGCCTTGAATTAGGCTTAGTAAATGCAATAAATCTTGATGGTGGCGGGTCGACGGCTCTGGTTGGTAAGACGCACGAAAACCCGACAGTTCATACGCTAAACTCACCGAGCGAAAACCGTAAGGTTATAAACGGTGTGGCGGTTGTTTCAAGCGCAAAGCCGGGCGCAGCGGTAAGCTTTGAGGTAAAACCGCAGGCTGAATTCGTGCTCGCAGGCGACAGCGCTGATATAACAGTTATACCGCTTGATAAAAACAAAAACGTGGCGGCAAGCGTTTCGGGAAGTCTCGTATGGAAAACCGTAAAAGGCGACGGAAAGGTTGAAAACAATGTATTCCACGCAAAATCCAAGGGCGAAACGACAGTTGAGCTTTACTATAAAAACAAGCGTCAGGCAAGCGTTACATTTAATATCATAGGCGCTGAAGAGGTTTGCGGAATTGACGCACAGGCAGTGTATCCGGTAAAAAAAGGCGATACAGTTTCGCTTGACGGTGCGATTAAGGTGTTTGACAAGGATGGAAACACAGCTGTTGTTAAAAAGCTCAGTTTGTTGAGCCCTAAGTACGATACAAGCTTTTTAAGTATAAACGATTCAAAGGTAAAGGTTCTTAAAGACGGTGCGGGCACGCTTGCACTTTCTTTGGGAAAGGCACACCGATATATAAGATTTGTTTGCGATGGATTTGAACTCGACAGCACTGACCCGACGGTTGGCGACCCGCTTCTCTCGGGGGCAGGCGGAGAATTCAGCTTCAACATCCTTGCAAATGCACCTAAGCAGACATTTTTTAATCGTCTTGTTTATGCACGTGCGATGGATACCTTTAGAGCGGGCGATGCATCGGCGGTGCTCGGAGAGCAGATATCGATGCTCACTCCAAGCGGAGTAAATCCCGTTTCGGCAGGGGAATTCGGTGAACATACAGTAAAAAACGGGCGAATAATCACACTTAATTACACGCCTGCTTGTTCGCTCAGAATTAACGGCCAGTGGGAAAAACTCACAAATGCAATCAAAACCGCAAAGGAAAAGAATATATTCATTCTTCTGAACGAAGAACTTTATCTCAAGGATTCGCTTGAAAACAGGGTTTTCTATGACTTTATGTCGGATATGGCGGAAAACAAAAATATATTCGTTGTTTATAACGGTATTGAAAACAACGTAAAGATACACGGTGGCGTGCGTTATATCTCGCTTTCGGATGTCGGCGAATACTCGAGCATAAAATCATCGATGGAGAAAATGAAGTATCTTTCATTTAATATAACCGATAAGGGCGTTACGTATAGTTTTAAGAAGCTGTACGGAAGCATCGGTGAAAACAGTGGAATAATTATAGAATAAGAGAGTGCAGATTGCACTCTCCTTTTTATTTTTAAAAAAATATATTGACAAAAGAAAAAGGCAGTGGTATATTAAAGTCAAAGAAAGTCAAAGTCAAAGTCGAGAAAGGGGCGATTATGAATGAATATGTCAGATGAAATAGAAAAATTGCTTATAAATATGCTCAGAGAAGCAGGCGGAAGCCTTGAAATACAACGAAATATTCTTGCAGGGGAGCTAAAATGCGTACCCAGCCAGATAAACTATGTAATACAAACACGTTTTACACCCGAGCGTGGCTACAGTGTTGAAAGCCGACGTGGCGGAGGCGGAGGTGTTCGCATAAAATGGGTTGTGCCGAAAGACACACACTATCCCATGCATATAGTTAACGCCGTAAGCTCGTCGCTTTCCGAAAGAACGGCAGAGGTTTTTGTTCAGAATTTGCTTGACTATGAATGCATAACAAAGCGTGAAGCACGCATTATGCTGGGGGCATTAAATAACAAATCTCTCCCCTTTCCGTCAGAAATCCGTGATAAGGTGCGTGCAATAGTATTTAAAAATATGATAACCAGTTTATATGGAGGTTAACACAAATGTCATGTGAAAAATGCGGGAAAAATCCTGCCACAGTTATGTATACACAGATAATTAACGGGCACAAGGAATCGCTTAATATATGCTCGGAGTGTGCGTCAAAGGAATCTATCTTTGATAATTTTGGTTCACTCCTAAGCTTTGCGCAGCCAACTGTTCAAAAGACGCTCTCGTGCCCTGTTTGCAAAACAACGCTTTCTCAGTTTACCCGCTCGGGTCGGATGGGATGCGGCGAGTGCTATAATACATTCCGGACTCAGGCAAAGGAAATTTTAAGAAAAATTCATGGTACAACTCAGCATATCAAGGATGCGGAGAGCGAGATAGCAAAGGAAAAAAGCGAGGAAGAAATTCTTCGCGAAGAGCTTGCTAAAGCCATTGAGACCGAAGATTTTGAACAGGCGGCAATCCTGCGTGATAAAATCAGATCAATCAAGGAGGGGAATTAAATGAACATTTCAGGCAACGAAATTGACATTGCGGTAACCACAAGAATACGCCTTGCACGAAATGTGCGCTCTGTTCCCTATCCTGCAAAAATGACGGCGCAAATGGCTCGTGAGATGATATCGCGGGTGTGGGAAGCAGTTAAGAATTCGCCCATAGGAGAAAATGCGAAGCTTTTTGAAATGGAAACCCTTTCTGAACTTCAAAAACAGTCTCTCATAGAACGCCACCTTATAAGCACTCAGCTTGCAAAAAGCGCTTTGCCTGCGGCAGTTATTATAAGCGATGACGAAAAAGTCAGTATAATGATAAACGAGGAGGACCATATAAGGCTTCAGGTGTTTGCCGAGGGGCTTGATGCTGAGGGTGCTTACGAATATGCCAAACAAATCGAAACGGCTATCTCAAAGGAAATCGAATTTGACGTGGACGAGGAATTTGGCTTTCTTACAAGCTGTCCCACCAATGCAGGTACAGGGCTTCGTGCCTCGGTAATGCTTCATCTCCCGGCAATAAGTCTTACAAAAAGCGTAAATCCGCTTATTAAATGGGCGGCAAACCTTGGAATGACCGTGCGCGGTCTTTACGGCGAGGGGTCAAAGGCAAGTGGCGCACTTTTTCAGCTTTCAAACCAGGTAACACTCGGAACATCCGAAAAAGAGATAATCTCAAGGTTTACGGCGGCGGCGTGCTCGCTTATCAGCGAGGAAAGACGCATATGTGCCGAAATATATGAAAAATCGCCATCAATGATAAAGGATAAATGCCTGAGAAGTCTGGGATTACTAAAATATGGATATATGATTTCGAGCAACGAGGCAATGCAGCTCGTTTCCGATGTTTGCATGGGGAAAAATACAGGTATAATAAAGAATATAAACCTTGCGACGCTGAGGGAAGAAATGTTTAACACAATGCCCGCAACGCTTAGCAAGGATTACGAAAACCTTTCACCCGAGGAGCGTGATGTAAAGCGTGCTCAGAGGCTCCAGACGGTGCTTAGCAAGGAGGAATAACAATGGGTTTTGAGAACAGATTTACACAAAAAGCGCAAAAAGCAATTTCAATATCTCAGGAATGTGCAGAAAAAAGCGGCTGCAGCTATATAGGGACAGAGCATCTTCTGTTCGGACTTTTAGCCGAGGGAAGTGGCTTTGCGGCAAAGTTTCTTTCAGATTTAGGAATAACACAGGAAAAGCTTATGGATAAAATAAGGCAGTATAACAGTGCCTCTCCCCAGGGAGGGCAATTCACGGGCTTTACTCCCAGAACAAGCAGATGCCTGCAGACAAGCGTTGAAGAGGCTCACAAATGCGGAAGTGAATACATCGGCACAGAGCATATTCTTCTTGCAATTGCACGTGAGCAGGACAGCGTTGCTTTCCGTATTATGCAGGGGTTTGGCGCATCGCAAAATCTTTATCAGGAGCTTTCCCAGATGCTTAAGGGTCAGGGCGTGCAAGGTAGTGAAAAGCAAGTGAAGGACTCAAAAACACCGACTCTCAATCAGTTTGGTAAGGACCTTACCGAATATG
>JAZRPN010000156.1:0-3633 GCA_045649225.1 Clostridia bacterium
CGTACGATATTAGTAAAATCGACAAATAAAAACAAGCGATGGAATTTCCATCGCTTATTTTTTTATTTACCTAAATATGCTTTCTTTACTTCTTCATTAGAGAGAAGCTCCTGACCTGTTCCTTTAAGTGTGATGTTACCCGTTTCGATAACATAGCCCCAATCGGCAGTTTTAAGTGCCATATTTGCGTTCTGCTCAATAAGAAGAATTGTAACACCTTGCTTGTTGATCTCTTTTATAATGTTAAAGATGCCTTTTACGACAAGCGGTGCAAGGCCAAGTGATGGCTCATCCATCATTATAAGCTTGGGATGCGACATAAGCGCACGGCCAACGGCAAGCATCTGCTGTTCACCGCCTGAAAGTGTGCCTGCAAGCTGCCAGCTTCTTTCCTTGAGTCTTGGGAAAAGGTCGTAAACGTAGTTAAAGTCATCTTCAAGGTTATCTTTTCTAAGATACGCACCTATGCGCAGGTTTTCCTTAACTGTAAGATTTGGGAAAACCTTTCTGCCCTCAGGAACAAGCGTTATGCCCTTTTTAACGATATCATACGGTGCTTTGCCAACGATATCCTCGCCGTTATAGATGATTGACGCCTCTTTAGGCTTTACAATGCCTGAAATTGATTTAAGCGTTGTGCTTTTACCTGCACCGTTAGCACCAATAAGTGTAACAATTTTGCCCTCCGGAACATCGAGCGAAATTCCCTTAACAGCCTCAATACCGCCGTAGGATACAACAAGGTTTTTGATTTCAAGTATATTACTCATCTTCGCTCACCCCCAGATATGCGTCAATAACCCTTTGGTTAGACTGAATTTCCTGCGGTGTACCGCTTGCAATAAGCTTGCCGAAATCAACAACATAAATCCGATCCGAAACATCCATAACCATATTCATATGGTGCTCAATAAGAAATATTGTAAGGTCAAACTTATCACGTATTTCACGTACAAATTCGGTAAGCTCGTCTGTTTCCTGCGGGTTCATACCTGCGGCAGGCTCGTCAAGAAGAAGAATTGACGGCTTTGTAGCGAGCGCACGTGCTATTTCAAGGTGGCGCTGCTTACCGTAAGGAAGTGATGTTGCAAGCTCATCCTTAACGCTTTCAAGACCTACAACACGCAAAAGCTCGAGCGTTTCCTCACGCATCTTTTGCTCTTCCTTGTGGTTAAGCTTAAAGGTAGCGGAGAAAAGATTGCTTGTCTTTAGCATATGCTTTGCTACAAGAACGTTTTCAAAAACGGTCATTGATTTAAAAAGACGGATGTTCTGAAATGTCCTTGCCATACCCAATTTTGTAATTTTGTCGGGGGTTTTGGAAATTACATGGGGATATTTACCTGCATTTTCGCCTGCGTAAAGCTTTTTCATTTTTCCGTGAGGATGGTTTGAAATAATGAGGTTGTCGTTTAAAAACACCTCGCCGTTAGTAGGCTCGTAAACGCCTGTAACAACGTTAAATACAGTTGTTTTACCTGCACCGTTGGGACCGATGAGAGATACTATCTCGCCCTTTTCAATATGCATTGACAGATTGTTTATCGCAACAACACCGCCAAACTGCATTGTTATATCATTAAGCTGTAATACACTCACTGTTTAGCCACCTCCTGTTTTTTTGTTTTGGGTGAAAACAGTTTTTTCAGCCAGTTATAGATTCCTTGTACAGAGAATTCCTTTGTTCCCATAATTCCCTTGCGGAAGAAAAGCACAATTATCATAATTACAACCGCGAACACTACTTTTCTGAATCCCTGACGGAGAAGCGGAACCTTAAAGGTACCTATGTAAAGCTCAGAATCAAGGAAGCGGAGCCACCATTCACTGCATGCAATGAAGAGGAATGAGCTGATGCAGCTGCCCGTGATTGAACCGATACCGCCGATTACAACGATAAGAAGAATCTCGTAAGTCATTGCAGACTTAAACGGTGCCGCCTGAACTGTCGACTGAAACATTGCCAGAAGTGCACCTGACACACCTGCAAAAAATGAGCTTGTGCAAAATGCAATCTGCTTATGCTTTGCAAGGTTAATACCCATTGCCTCAGCCGCAATCTCGTCATCACGGATTGCCTTGAATGCTCTGCCGTAGGTGGAATTTATAAGAAGCACTATAATTGCAATGCAAATACCTGAGGCTATAAACGGGAAAAGCGTTGAACTGAAAGTGGGGAAGCTTCTGAGAAGGTTTGATCCGTTTGTAATGGGGCCAAGCTTATCCCACTGAAGAATTGCACGAATAATCTCGGCAAAGCCAAGAGTTGCAATTGCAAGATAGTCGCTCTTGAACTTAAGCACGGGAAGACCGATAATGTAAGCAAAGCCCATTGCCAGAAGCCCTGCCAGAATAATTGCAGGGATGACGGGAATTGCAAATTTTACTATACCGCCATCAAAGTACATATAAACTGCATCTCTTGCTTCGGGGGGTATTGTGAGAACGCCGTAGGTATATGCACCGATGAGCATAAAGCCTGCCTGCCCAAGTGAAAACAATCCCGTAAAGCCGTTAAGAAGATTCATCGAAACGGCAACAAGTGCATAGATTGCACCTTTTTTAAGAACAGGGAAAATCATCGAAGTGGGAGGAAGCGTTTTTTCCATTATAAAAACTGCAGCCAAAAGGATGACAATAAGAGCTGCCGAAATTATGTTACTTGTTTTCTTACTCATAATTGCCTCCTTAAACTTTATCTGTATTTTTTTCACCGAAGAGACCGGTGGGTTTTGCAACGAGAATTACAATAAGAAGTGCAAAGGTGAACGCATCCGAGAAAGTTGTCCAACCAATGCCTTTTATGATGTTTTCACAGATGCCGATAATAAATGCACCGACAACTGCACCCGGAATTGAACCAATTCCGCCGAAAACTGCGGCAACAAACGCCTTAAGACCCGGCATAGCGCCCGATGTGGGAACGATGCCCGTGTAGTTTGTGAAGTAGAGCATACTGCCTACTGCCGCAAGGAATGAGCCAATGACAAATGTTGTGCTTATAACAGAGTTGATTTTAATACCCATAAGCTGAGATGTTTCAAAATCAACTGACGCTGCTCGCATTGCCATACCGATTTTTGTGTATTTAATCAGTGCTACCAAAAGTACCACAAGCACAATCGTAAGGATAGGAGTGATCAGTGTTACACGCTTTACACTGCATGAGAGAAATGTAACGCTGTCGCTTATCCACGGAATAGTGGGGTAGTTCTGATTAAGACCGCCTGTTATGTAAAGACCGAGGTTCTGAAGAAGATAGCTAACACCGATTGCCGAAATCATTACCGACATTCTCGGAGCCTGACGAAGAGGACTGTAGGCTACCTTTTCAATAACAACGCCTAAAATAACAGTGGCTACAAGCACCAGCACTGCCGAAACATAAATAGGCAGTGATGCACAGGCATAGACCATTACAAGGCCTGCAATCATAAATATATCGCCGTGAGCGAAGTTAATAAGTCTTAATATGCCGTATACCATTGTATACCCGATGGCAATCAGGGCATACTGTCGGCCAACTGATATACCCGCCATAAGATACGGCAGGTTTTGAGTTAACCAACCCATAAAAAATCCCCCGAATATAATTTGCGTAATTATTAAATTGACGGAAGGTTAGCTAACCTT
>JAZRPN010000157.1:0-1686 GCA_045649225.1 Clostridia bacterium
CCTGCTACCAGCAAAAGTCCTGCAACGCCGCAAAGTCCGCCCGAAAGTGCCATCGTACGAAGAATGACCTTTTTGATATTTATACCAATGTATCTTGCGGTGTTTTCGCTCTCGCCTACTACAGATATCTCATATCCGTGCTTACTGTATCGAAGGTAAATATACATCGCAATCGTAATGACTGCAACTATTATAATGCTGAGCAAGTACTTTTGCTCAAACAATGTTGGAAACCATCCGCCGTGTGTATTGGGGTTAATTATACCAACATTATTAGAGTCCTTTGGATTTTCCCAGAAAACTATGCAGAAAGCAACAAGTTGAGTTGCAACATAGTTCATCATAAGTGTGAAAAGCGTTTCATTTGTATTAAAATTCGCCTTGAATATTGCGGGTATTACGCCCCAGATTGCACCTGCAATTATACAAAGCACTGCCATTATCGGGATCAAAAGACCATTTGGTATTTTGTCGCCGAAGTAAATCATACAAGCCGCTGCCGCAAGACCGCCTATAAGAGTCTGACCCTCTGCACCTATATTCCAGAACTTCATTTTAAAGGCAGGAGTTACCGCAAGTGACACGCACAAAAGCATAGATAGTTTTTGAAGCATATTCCATACTTTTCTCTGTGTACCGAAATTGCCCTCAAACATAGCTGAATATACTTTTATCGGGTCATAACCTGTAAGCATCACTATTACGCCTGCACAAATTATAAGTGCAAGAATAATTGCTATAACACGTACACTCCACGATTTATACCAAGCCATCTCATCACGTTTTACTACCTGAATTTTAGGCTCATGCAAAACATTATCATTATTCGCCATCTGAGTTCGCCTCCTTAAGTCTTGTCATAAGCAGACCGATTTCTTCCTTGGTTGTTGTTCTGGCATCAACAATACTGCTGATTTTACCGCCGCAAAGCACCAGAATTCTGTCGCAAAGTTCAAGCAGTACGTCCAGATCCTCGCCTACAAAGATTACTGCAACGCCCTTTTCCTTTTGCTCATTAAGAAGATTATATATCGTATATGAAGAGTTTATATCAAGACCTCTTACAGGATATGCCGCCATAAGAACGGTCGGTGCAGACGCTATTTCTCTGCCGACAAGCACTTTCTGTACGTTTCCGCCCGAAAGCCTTCTTACAGGTGTGTTTGCACCGGGAGTTACAACCTGAAGCTGAGAAATTATTTCCTCCGCTAAGTCCTTAGGAGCCTTACGTTCAAGGAACACGCTCTTTCCTTTTCTGTAGCTTCGAAGCATCATATTGTCAACGATGTCCATATTGCCTACAAGACCCATACCAAGCCTGTCCTCAGGCACGAAAGAAAGGCGAACGCCCATATCTCTTATTTCCATTGGAGATTTTCCTACAAGGTTTTCAACCTCATTTGTTTTTGGGTCAATGTAATTTATGTTACCGCTGTTTAGATACTGAAGACCTGCTATTGACTCAAGAAGCTCTCTCTGGCCGCTTCCTGCAATACCTGCAATACCAAGTATTTCTCCCGAAAATGCTTCGAAAGATATATCGTTAAGCACCGTAATGCCCTCTCGGTTGATGCAGTTAATATGGCTTACTTCAAGCCTTTTTTCCGTATTTTTCGGCTCAGTTCTCTCAATATTAAGAGATACTTTCTTGCCTACCATCATTTCCGTAAGCTCGTTTTCGTTTGT
>JAZRPN010000158.1:0-28237 GCA_045649225.1 Clostridia bacterium
GAAAAGCAGAATATCAAGGTTGTTGACACCATAATAAAGGAAAAAGACGGTGTAACTGCCGTATATATGCGTGGAAATGCAAGCTTTCGTCTTGACCCTGATTTCGGTGCAGGTATTGAATTTGAAATTAACGATGTTGAAAGCTGGATGGCCGACAACCGAAACAGCCAGTGCTGGTGCAGACCGGAGTTTGGAACAAGCTTTAAAACTCTTCCCCAAAACACTCAGGGACTTGTTTGTAAGAAAAAGGATGGCAGCTTTGCGGTTGTTCTCCCCGTTGTATCGGAGGAATACAAGTGTGTGCTTAACGCAGCCAGTGAGGATAATATGGTAACAGCACGTCTTTACAGTGGTTACGATTCGCTTTTTGAATGTGAGGCACTTGCATTTACATATGCAGAGGGCGAAAACCCGTTCAGACTTCTTGAAAATTGTACAAAATACGCTCTTGAGCTTCTTAACAACGGTTGCCGTACACGTAAGGAAAGAAGATATCCCGAGATAATGGAATACCTTGGCTGGTGTACGTGGGATGCTCTTGAAATGCGTTGTAACGAGAAAGACCTTCTTAAAAAATGTGAGGAATTCAAGGAAAAGAAAATCCCTGTTCGATGGACAATTCTTGACGATATGTGGGGCGATGTAGCACAGCTCCGTGGCCGTGATTACGAAACTGTTCACGAGCGTGGCTCACTTCAGTTCTCTTCAAAGCTCTGGTCATTTAAGGCAGCTCCCGAGCGTTTCCCCAACGGTCTTGACGGTTGCATCAAAAAGATGAAAGAATATGGGATGAAAATCGGTATATGGCACCCGACAACGGGTTACTGGAAAGGCATTGACCCCAAGGGTGAAATTTTCCGTGATCTTAAGGACTGCCTTGTGCAGACTCCTGCAGGTATTTATATGCACGACTACGAGCAGAAAAAAGCTTATGAATACTACAGTACATGCCACGATTACTATGTAGAGTGCGGAGCTGAATTCGTAAAGATTGACCTTCAGTCTATGATAGAGGGCTATTACCGCAACCGTGCTCCTCTCGGTAAGGTAGCACGAGAGTATCATAAAGCTATGGAAGCGTCTGTAGGTCAGCACTTTGACAACACAATGATTAACTGTATGGGTATGGATAGCTGGGATATGTGGAACAGAAGCTTCAGCCCCATTTCACGCTGCAGCGGTGACTTCCTTCCTGAAAACGAGGCATCGTTCTCCAGCCATCTTATGCAGAATGCTTATAACGACCTTATTCAGGGCCAGTTCTACTACTGCGACTGGGATATGTGGTGGACTGATGACTCGACCGCTTTAAAACATAGCATAATGCGTGCAATCAGCGGTGGTCCTATTTATCTGAGCGATAAGCTTGACAGGAGTATAAGAGAGCTCATTATGCCTCTTTGCTTCGAGGACGGCAGAATCTTAAGATGCGATAACCCAGGATTCCCCACAGTTGATTGCCTTACTGAAGACCCCAGAACGAACGGCAAGATTTTCAAGATTCACAATATGTGTAACGGCAGCGGCGTTATGACAGTATTTAACCTTGACGAAAACGATGGACCTGTATCGGGTACAATTTCACCGTCTGATGTTGATGGTCTTGAAGGTGAAGAATTTGCAGTTTACGAGCACTTCACAAAGACTATGCAAATCGTAAAATATGACGAAAAGATTGACATCAACTACAAAGACAGAAGCGAGCTTGGTGTATATGTAATCGTTCCGATTAAGGACGGCTTTGCTCCTATCGGCAGAACTGACAAGTTTATCTCTCCTGCGTCAATCAAGGCAGTTGTTGGTAAAGAAATACAGCTTATTGAAGACGGCGAGTACGCTTATGTTCTTGATGGCAAGCTCTACATAGAAAATAAATGAGGAGCGGATTTTATGAAAATAAACAGAGTAACAGACCCCGCTTTTAAAAAGTATGGTCAGGTGGTAAACCTTGATACTACTGAGATACTTAAGGAAGCGGAGAAAATTGCATACCCTGAAAGTGGTGCAGGCTATGTACCCTCGGTTGAAGCTTTTGAAAAGCTTCCGATTATGGAAATAATAAAGAATGAGACCTTTGGCGGTATGAAAACTCAGCTTGGATATTGCTGCGGTCATAACAGTGAGATGGCGGCAATGGAATGGCACAAGTGCTCAGAGATAAACATTGCGACAGAAGACATTATTCTTCTGCTTGGCGATGTGCGTGATGTAGAGGAGGATAACCGCTACGACTCATCAAAGATTGAAGCATTTAAGCTTTGCAAGGGCGAAACAATTGAAATGTTTGCAACAACACTTCATTATTGCCCTGTGCAGACATCAGACAAGGGCTTCGGATGCGTTGTAGGTTTACTTAAGGATACAAACACAGACCTTGACTTTAAGCCCGAGGATAAGCTTATCTTTGCTAAAAACAAGTGGCTTATCGCACACGACGAAAGCGAAGGCTTGAAAAAAGATGGCGCTTTCATCGGTATATATGGTGAAAATTATAAGTTTTAAAAAAATCCCCCGGGAATAACTTCCCGGGGATTTTTTTAAAACTTAATGCGAAATGCGAAATGCGAAGTTCGAAATTCGAAATGAAGGAAGGGGATGTAAAAAACAAAGTTTTTTACATCCCCTTTGTGGGGAATAGGAAAAAATGTTCAGAACGGACAAACTGAACCAAACCGCAGGTTTGGGTTACCCGAAGCTGTATGTGTATACAGCGAGAGGTGAAGTTTGTTCGTAGCAAAAGGCATAAATAAAAAAAGGCACTGCCTCTGGCGGTGCCTTCTCCTATGCAAATTAAATGTTGATACGCTTTTAGCGATTTTTGATGAGCTTTTTTATCAACACGCCTTTTGCGTTCTGGGCATTTTTAACATTCCCATTGTTAGTCGTTTATAAATTCCTTAAGTGATGTCGCAAGTCCTGCAAGTGATTGTATTTCTGACGGGATAACAATTTTTGTAGCCTTGCCATCTGCAACCTTTTCAAGGCTTTCAAGCGACTTGATTGCTATATACGCCTGAGAGGGATTAGCCTCGTTAATCTTGCGGATACCCTCGGCGATAGCTGTCTGAACGGCGATAATTGCCTCAGCCTCACCCTCAGCCTGTCTGATTGCCGACTGCTTAGCTGCCTCAGCACGAAGAATAGCAGATTCCTTTTCACCCTCAGCCATAAGGATAGATGACTTTTTCTCACCCTCTGCTCTGAGGATTGCTTCGCGTCTTTCACGCTCTGCCTTCATCTGCTTTTCCATTGCATTTTGAATTTCCTTGGGGGGAATAATATTTTTAAGCTCAACACGGTTGATTTTTATGCCCCAGGGGTCAGTTGCCTCATCTAGAATTGCGCGCATTTTGGTGTTTACAGTATCACGCGATGTAAGCGTGCCATCAAGGTCAAGGTCGCCGATAATATTACGAAGTGTGGTAGCCGTAAGATTTTCAATAGCCATCATAGGTCTTTCAACGCCGTAGGTATAAAGCTTGGGGTCCGTAATCTGAAAATATACGACGGTATCAATCTGCATAGACACGTTATCCTTTGTGATAACGGGCTGCGGCGGAAAATCAACCACCTGCTCTTTAAGATTGACCTTTTTCGCAATTCTGTCGATGAAAGGAATCTTAACGTGAAGACCTACGGCCCATGTAGAATTGTAACCACCAAAACGTTCAATTACATACGCATAAGCCTGAGGTACAATTTTGATGTTTGCGATAACAACAACTATCACAAAAAAGATGAGAATAAGTAAAAATTCCATAAAAAAACCTCCTAAATATTTTCTACTATCAGTTTTACGCCTTCGATTTTTACTACCTTAACAACAGCACCCTCTTCTATGGGTAAATCATCAACACTTCTTGCAGACCACTCTATACCATTAAGTGTAACCGCGCCTGCCCCTTTTATGTTATCAATACCTGTCTTTACAACACAGGTTTTTCCAATCAGTGCGTCAACGTTTGTTTTTTCATCAGAGCGTTTTTTGAGCTTCTTTACAATGGGTTTTGTCAGTGCCAGAAACAGTGCCGATGCAATAACAAAAGCAATGCACTGCCATAGCACGCTTACCCCGCAGATTGCAAGAATAAGCGAAACAAAGCTTCCGCCGGCAAACCATATACATATAAACTGAGAGGTAGATGCCTCCAAAAATGCGAGAGCAATAACCATTATTGTCCAGAACAGAGCCATTTTAATTGCCTCCTAAATGTTTTTTAAATACGTCGAGCATACCATCGGGCGTGTCAATAAAGTAAGGCCTTGCAAGGTTTTCACCGTCGTAATCGGCGGCGTGCCACCAGATGCCAACCTTTATCTTATCATACTTTGAAAGAGCAGTAAACATATCTTCAGTCCACGCTACCTTGTCGCCACCGATGGAAGAGCAGGCGTACTCTGTTATCATCATAGGCTTTTCGTTAACCCTTTCAGCACGCTCATATATCGGTGCATAAATTTCGTCAAACGAACGCCATATTTCTGCAGAATAGTAGGTACCTGTATTATACCCCGTAATTCCGTAAACATCTACAAATTCGTCACCGGGATAGTAAAGAGCCTCGTGCGTCCACTTATAATTCGGGAAGCTTTTTTCATTGGGGTTCCACACCCAGATAACATTATCACAGCCTGCTTCCTGGAATTTATTGTACAAATGCTTATAAAGCATAACGTAAATTTCAGGGTCGCGCGATGTGTGATACGCACTGTAGTTACACCAGTCGCTGTTCATTTCGTTAAACGGGCGGAAAAGCACTGTTGTACCTCTGTGCCTTGCTATCATTTTAGCATACGCATCTATAAACTCATCATACCTGCCGTCAAGGATTTCATAAATCATATTTTTACTGCTTTTCCTTGAAAGTGGCGTCTGGAGAGTAAGCTCAATCGCTCTGTCGGTAAGGCTTGCGTAATTCAGATTAGTTTCAATCTGAGAAATATAGGAATTGACTTTGTTTATATAGTTAAGATCTGAGTAGCCGTCTTTGTCGGGGAATTCAGTATAAACCAAAAATGCACAGAATTTGTAGCCGATTGTGCTTTCAAATTCCTCCATCCTTTTAAGACCGCCGAATTTATCAGGGGCAAACATACCCATTTTAAAGCTTGCATCATCTGAAAAAAGCTTGTCGTAAGTTCTTTTGGCGGAACCGTTAAGGTGCGAAACGCCACTTTTTTTATAGCCCTTGTTATACGCATTTTCTGCAGAAACGGTGGGGTCAAAGGTTTCAATAGAGTTCACAATATCAATATATCCGCCGTAGGTGTTAAATGGCGCATCCGACTTAAAAAAGAAGGTGTAAACTCTTGCACCTACGCAAACATCAACATTGGCATAGTAGTTTTTGTCATTTTCAACTGCTGAAAGCTTTTTCCTTGTCCACTGAAGTATATGGTAGGTGTAAACGCCTGAAGAGTAGCTTTCCTGCTTTTCAACAACGTGGTCTGCCGTGTTAAGTGTAAAGCGGTTTGAGTAGTTGAGGTAAGATTCACGCTCGCCTGCGGTCTTAAATGTTTCTTTCATAACCCTAAGCGACATATGCTCGTTTTCAAAGTAAGCACCGATGTCAGAGTAGGACATATCAACCGTCATATCGGACGGAATAAGTATACTGTAGCCATCGATGTTGCTTGTAAATTTTTGTGCAGTGCCATATGGGGCCACACTTCCCATGCTTTCCATCGGGTGCATTTTGTCATCCTTTGGCGTGGGCAGGTTTTCATTGTCTGCAAGTGTGCCATAAGGGTACCATATCGGCGGTGTAAGGACGCGCACGGCGCCTGCACTTATATTAAAAATGAATGTGAGAGTGAGCACAAAAGTACACACTTTAAGCAAAAATCTTTTCATAAAAAACATCCTTAATCAGATTTCGATATAATTATACCACAAAAAAAGAACAAAAGCCAGTAAAATATCGAAAAATAAGGTTGTTTTTTTGTTGCAGATATTATATAATATGGTAGTTAAAGCGAAAGGGGATGTTGATATATGAAATTATATAATACGCTTACAAGAAAAAAAGAGGAATTTGTTCCCGTAACACCCGGAGAGGTCAAGATGTATTCTTGCGGGCCGACGGTGTACAATTACTTCCATTTGGGTAATGCACGCCCCTTTATCGTGTTTGACTGTCTGAGGCAGTTTTTTGAATATATGGGCTACAAGGTTAACTTTGTGCAAAACTTCACAGACGTTGACGACAAGCTCATAAACAAAGCCCGTGAAGAGGGAATTACAGTAGGAGAAATTGCTGATAAGTATATTAAAGAATATTTTGTCGATGCACAGGGTCTTGGTATTAAAGAGGCTACCGTGCACCCGAGAGCGACAGAAAATATCGACGCTATCATCGAAACTGTGGAGCGTCTTATCGAAAAAGGCAATGCCTACGCTGAGGGCGGCGATGTTTACTTTAAGGTAGATTCGTTCAAGGAATATGGAAAGCTCAGCCATCAGCCGCTTGAAGACCTTGCATCAGGAGTTCGTAAGGAACTTGACGACAAAAAGCATAGCCCGATGGACTTTGCGCTCTGGAAAAAATGCAAGACCGATGACGAAATTGGTTGGGAAAGCCCCTGGGGCAGAGGAAGACCCGGCTGGCATATTGAATGTACCGCAATGGTTAACCGCTATTTAGGTAAGACTATTGACATTCACAGCGGTGGCTTTGACCTTATTTTCCCGCATCACGAAAACGAAATAGCACAGAGCGAATGTGCTAACTGTGCACCGTTTGCAAACTACTGGCTTCATAACGGCTTTATAAACGTTAACAACGAAAAAATGTCAAAATCGCTCGGCAATTTCTTTACCGTGCGTGACATAGCTCAGAAATATGATTATGAGGTAATCCGTTTCTTTATGCTTTCGGCACATTACAGAAGCCCGATTAACTTCTGCGACGAGCTTATGGACGCGGCTAAAAACGGCCTTGAAAGAATTTACAACTGCGTAGATAACCTCGAATTTATTTCTGAGAAAGCTGCCGCAGGTGCTCTTTCAGACGCAGTTAAAACTGCAATGGAGGGCTACCGCAGCAAGTTTATCGCAGCTATGGAGGACGACCTTAACACCGCTGATGCTATTTCGGTAATATTCGAGGCTGTTCGTTTTGCTAACAGTATGGAAAGCCCCTCAAAGGAAGATATTGAGTGTGCAAAAGCTCTTATCTTAGAGCTCGGCGGCGTGCTTGGTCTTCTTAAGAACACCAAGAAGGAAAGCCTTGACGAAGAGATTGAAAATCTTATTGCACAGCGTAATGAGGCGAGAAAAAACAAGGACTGGGCACTGGCTGACAAAATCCGTGATGACCTTAAGGCGAGAGGAATTATTCTTCTTGATACGCCCGACGGTGTTAAATGGAAAATAGAAAAATAAGGTGATAGGTAAATGTTTTACAAAGGCGGGCTTGACCCGATGCAGTACAACCCATTGGCACTTGCATATATCGGCGATACGATTTACGATTTGTATGTAAGAACAAAAGTGCTTGCGGTTGGAAACAGGCATGTTACGCAAATGCACAAGGATTCGGTAAAGTTTGTAAAGGCTCATTCTCAGGCGGTGAGCATGCACGCACTGGAAAGCGCTCTGACCGATGAAGAGATGAGAATTTACAAGTGGGGAAGAAATGCAAAGAGCAACACTGTTCCCAAAAATGCAGATGTAGGCGACTACAGAACTGCAACGGGCTTTGAAACGCTTATCGGATACTTGTACCTTAAAAGCGAAAATGAAAGGCTTGAAAGCCTGCTTGATATAGCTTACAATGAAGTAGAAAATATATAGGAGTGAACACAATGAACAAAACACAAATCCATGCCTATAAGGCAAGAAAGCACGCACTTGAGGGTATTTTTAATGCCTCATCAGGTCATCCGGGCGGAAGCCTCTCGATTGCTGACATTTTAGCGGTGCTTTACTTTGAGAAAATGAACATTGACCCGAAAAACCCGAAAGACGAAAACCGAGACCGTTTTGTGCTTTCAAAGGGCCACTGTGCACCTGCACTTTACGGAATACTCGCAGAGCGCGGTTATTTCCCCACAGAGCACTGCAAAACTCTTCGCAGTATTGACAGTAATCTTCAGGGTCATCCCGATATGAAGAATACTCCCGGTGTTGATATGTCAACAGGCTCACTCGGTCAGGGTATTTCTGCAGCAAACGGAATGGCACTTTCAGCAAAGCTTGATAACAAAGACTACCGTGTTTACACAATCCTTGGCGACGGCGAGCTTGAGGAAGGACAAGTTTGGGAGGCGGCTATGTTTGCGGCTCACTACAAGCTTGATAACCTTACTGCATTTATCGACAATAACAATCTTCAGATTGACGGTAACATTGCAGACGTTATGAACTCACACCCCATTGACGAAAAGTTTAAGGCATTTAACTGGCACGTTATCACAATAGATGCTCATAACTACGACGAAATCAGAAACGCAATTGAAGAAGCAAAGAGCGTAAAGGGCAAGCCCACCGCTATCATCGCAAAGAGCGTAAAGGGTAAGGGCGTTTCCTTTATGGAAAATCAGGCATCATGGCACGGAAATGCTCCCAACAAAGAGCAGTTTGAGCAGGCTATGAAAGAGCTTGATGAGAAACTCGCAGAGCTTGAGAAATAATAATTGAAAGGATAGATAAACGATGGCTATAGGTGATAAGAAAGCAACTCGCGAAAGCTACGGTTTAGCACTTGCCGAGCTTGGCGAAAAATATGATATAGTAGTTATGGATGCAGACCTCTCTAAATCCACAAAAACTTCAACATTTCAGGCAAAGTTCCCTGAAAGATTTATAAACACAGGTATTGCAGAGGGCAATATGTTGTCTACAGCAGCAGGTATTGCATCAACAGGCAAGATTGTTTTTGCAAGCTCTTTTGCAATGTTTGCGGCAGGCCGTGCTTTCGAGCAGATTCGTAACTCAATCGGCTACCCCAAGCTTAATGTAAAAATTGGTGCAACACATGCAGGTATCTCTGTAGGTGAAGACGGTGCAACACACCAGTGTCTTGAGGATATCGGCATTATGCGTACCATTCCCAATATGGTAATTATTAACCCTGCAGACCATTACGAGTCAATGCTCGCTATGGAAGCGGCAGTTAAGCACGATGGTCCTGTGTACCTTCGTTTTGGCAGACTCCCCGTTGAGCAGATTTTTGATGAAACAAACTACAAGTTCGAGCTTGACAAGGGCGTACAGATCAAGGATGGCACTGATGCGTGCATCATCGCAACAGGTCTTATGGTACCTTATGCAATCGAAGCAAGCGAAATGCTTAAGAATGAGGGTCTTAACGTAAGAGTAATTAACATCCACACAATTAAGCCTATTGATAAGGACATTATTGCAAAAGCAGCTAAGGAATGTGGCGCAATTGTTACAGCTGAGGAGCACAATATCTATGGCGGTCTTGGCAGTGCGGTGGCAGAGGTTCTTTGCGAAACTTGCCCTGTGCCTATGCTTCGTGTAGGTACTCAGGATGTTTTCGGCAAGAGCGGTAAGCCCTATGACCTTATGAAAGAATACGGACTTTCAGCAGAAAACATTGCAGAAAACATTAAAAAAGCAATTGCAATGAAAAAGGACAAATAAGATGAGTGATTTATTATCACAACTCAATAATGAACAGAGAGAGGCCACAACTTCGGTTGATGGTCCTCTTTTGGTGTTGGCGGGTGCAGGCAGCGGCAAGACAAGGGTGCTTACATACAGAATTGCATATATGATTCAGGAGAAAAATATTTCTCCGTGGAGCATCCTTGCTATTACCTTTACAAACAAAGCCGCAAACGAAATGGCGCAGAGGGTTGAGGGGCTACTCGGCACCACTGCGAACGATATGTGGATACGCACATTCCATTCGGCTTGTGTACGCATTTTAAGAAGGGACATTCATCGCATCGGCTACAGCCGTGATTTCAATATCATTGATGCCGATGACCAGAAGTCGCTTGTTAAGGAATGCCTTAAGGAACTGATGTTTGACGAGAAGGAGTTTCCGCCAAGAAGTGTTATGGGCGAGATTTCTTCTGCAAAGGACAAGCTTATAACTCCTCAGGAGTATGCCGAAATGTTTGAAACGGATTTCCGCAAAAAACAGCTTGGCCGCATTTATTCTCTTTATCAGAAAAAGCTTGAAAAGGCAAATGACCTTGACTTTGACGACCTTATTATGCTTACAGTAAAGCTTTTTAAGGAAAACGAAGATGTGCTGGAGTTCTACAGAAACAAGTTCCGCTATATTTTGGTTGACGAGTATCAGGATACCAACAAGGCGCAAAACGAGCTTGTTATTATGCTTGCAAAAGAGCATCGCAACCTTTGTGTTGTAGGTGATGACGACCAGAGCATTTACCGCTTCAGAGGTGCAGATGTTACGAATATCCTTGAGTTTGAAAACGAGTTTACAGATGCAAAGGTTATCCGCCTCGAGCAAAACTATCGCTCGACGCAGACAATTCTTGATGCGGCAAACGGCGTTATAAAAAACAATATCGGCAGAAAGGGCAAAAAGCTCTGGACCGAGCTCGGTCAGGGCGAAAAAATCTTTGTATATAAGGCAGAGAGCGACTATGACGAGTCTGAATTTATTGCCGAAAAAATGCACGCCTTAAGCCGAGACGGCTACCGTTACAGTGATATGGCGGTGCTTTACCGTGCAAATGCGTCTTCGAGAAATCTTGAAGAAGTTTTTATGCGCAAGGCAGTGCCCTACAGAGTTCTTGCAGGACTCAGGTTCTACGACCGCAAGGAAATCCGTGATATTGTTGCATATTTAAGGCTTGTTAAAAATCCGTCTGACGATATAAGCTTGAAGCGTATTATAAATACACCATCAAGAAAAATCGGCAAGGTTACGCTTGATGTGATATCTTCCACGGCAGAAAGAGAGGGCGTAAGCATTCTTGAGTCGATAAAAGAGCATCAGGACACCTTAGCGGCAAACGTGTGCGGATTTTATAACCTTATATGTGAGCTTCGCACTCTTTCCGAAACGCTTCCCGTGGACGAATTCATAAACACAGTTTATGAAAAAACGGGGTATAAAGAGTATCTTAAAACGGACGACAAGGCTCAGGAAAGAATGGAAAACGTAGATGAGCTTATAAACGGTGCCGCAAGCTATATTGAAAATAACGAAAACCCGACCTTCAGGGACTATATGGATAATATCGCACTTATAAGCGATATTGATAACTACGACGAAGAGCTTGACGCTTCGGTGCTTATGACAATTCACGCTGCAAAGGGTCTTGAATTCCCGATAGTGTTTATATGCGGTTTTGAAGAGGGAATTTTCCCGTCGTTTATGAGCGCCTACAGTAGCGAGGAAATAGAAGAAGAAAGAAGACTTTGCTATGTTGGCATAACTAGAGCAAAGGAAAAGCTTTATATCACCTGCGCGCACAGACGTATGCTTTACGGCAAAACATCTGCATATAAGTCTTCAAGGTTTCTTGATGAAATTCCCGAGGCACTTCTTGAAATCAAAGATACGCAGGCATCACGCATACGCGAAGATATGCCTTCATTTGATAGCTTCAGCACTTCAAAAATGCCCGAAAGCTCGCTCTTTGGTGCGTATGCACAAAAAAGCGTGCCGACAAAAAGTGCGGATAAGTTTAGCGCAGGCGACTGCGTAGTGCATAAAAAGTTCGGGCGTGGAATTGTTATTTCGGCAACACCTGTAGGTAACGATGTTCACTACGAAATAGCGTTTGAAAGCGTCGGTACAAAAAATCTGCTGGGGCTTTATGCAAAGCTTACAAAGGGTGAGTAATATGTATAACCGTTTTGCATCGGTATATGATAAGTTAATAAGTGATGTTGACTATAACAAATGGGCGGACTACTACTTTAAAATCTTTAGTCGTTATGGTCTTGACGCAAAGCTGGGGCTTGACCTTGGTTGCGGCACAGGAAGTATGACAAGGGTTTTATCTGAGCGCGGTGTTGATATGACGGGCATTGACATCTCAGAGGATATGCTGATGGTCGCCCAGCAAAAAAACGAGGACGGCAAAATCTTGTATCTTAATCAGGATATGGCAGATTTTGAGCTTTACGGGACGGTTGATTTTATAGTTTCGAGCCTTGACTGTATGAACTATATCACCGATAAGCGTGATTTTTTAAAGGTTTTAAAGCTTGCAAACAATTACCTCAATCCCGGCGGACTTTTTATATTTGATATAAATACAAAGTACAAGCTTGAAACAGTGCTTGGAAATAACACCTTTGTTTTGGAAGACGATGATGTTTTTTGCTCCTGGCAGAATGAATACGATAAAGGTCGTAAGCTTTGCGATTTTTATCTTACATTTTTTGCTAAAGAAAGTGAGGGGTATACCCGCTTTGACGAACATCATACCGAGCGTGCGTATGATATTGACGAAATTTGTGATATGGTAAAAAAATCGGGTATGCGTCTTTTAAAGGTATATGATTCTTTAAGTTTTAAGGAACCCAAGGCGAAAAGCGAAAGGGTATTTTTCGTGCTTGGGGAGCAGGGAAAATAAAATGATAGCAGTAATCGGTGCAGGCCCTGCAGGGATGATGGCGGCAATAACTGCCGCAGAGCAGGGTGCAGAAGTTATTTTAATAGAGAAAAATCGCAGGGTTGGCAAAAAACTTGCAATTACGGGCAAGGGCAGATGCAATATCACAAACGCCTGCGCAACCGAGGATATTTTTGAAAATATTCCCACGAACAACCGCTTTCTTTACAGTGCAATCTACGGCTTTACAAATTTTGATACAATAGATTTCTTTGAATCTCTTGGTGTGCCTACAAAGGTTGAACGCGGCGAACGTGTCTTTCCGCAAAGTGACAATGCAGACGACGTTGTACAGGCTCTAAGAAAAAGGATGCACGAACTTGGTGTCAGAATTGTCCATGACGACGCGGTGGAATTAGAGGTAAGAAACGGCAGTGTAATGGGTGTCAGGACAAAAACGGGTTTCTATTTCTGTGACAGTGCTATCTTGGCAACGGGTGGTAAAAGCTATCCGCAAACAGGTTCAGATGGCTCAGGCTATATTATGGCAGAAAAGGCAGGTCACACCATAGCAGAGATTATGCCATCGCTTGTACCGCTTGAAACGTACGAGGATACTGCCCCACTTATGGGACTTTCCCTGAAAAATGTGAAAGTTACACTAAAGTCAGGTGGCAAAAAAATATACGACGATTTTGGCGAAATGCTCTTTACTCACTTTGGACTGTCGGGGCCGCTTATACTTTCGTCAAGCAGTCATATGGGGAAAAACCCTGAGGGTATTGAAATCGTAATTGACCTTAAGCCTGCACTTACTGAGGAAATGCTCGATGACAGAATTTTGCGTGATTTCTCAAAGTTCATCAACAAGAATTTTGAAAATTCGCTTTGTGAACTTCTCCCGCACAAAATGATAGATTATGTTGTCGGAAAAACCGGCATAAGCCCATACAAAAAGGTTAACGAGATTACCAAAGAGGAACGTAAAAAACTTCTTGATACAATAAAAAATCTTACATTCACGGTAAAAAAATACCGCCCCGTTTCCGAGGCTATCGTTACATCGGGTGGTGTTAATGTTAAAGAAATAAATGCATCAACAATGGAAAGCCGCATAGTAAAAAATTTGTACTTTGCGGGCGAGGTGATTGATGTTGATGCTTACACAGGCGGATTTAATCTGCAGATAGCCTTTTCAACAGGGCGTCTTGCGGGGATGAATGCCGCGTTAAGCTAAGGGGTGTAGAATTATGACTAAGGTTGCGATTGACGGACCTGCAGGTGCAGGCAAAAGCACGATTTCAAAAAAGGCAGCTCAGGCACTGGGCTATGTGTATATAGACACAGGGGCAATGTATAGAACAGTGGGGCTTAAGGCAGTTCGCTCAGGTGTAGATACAACTGACGAAGCCGCACTCACCGAGCTTGTAAAGGATATTGATATCGACATCAAATGCTTTGGCGTTGACCAGCACGTTTATCTTGACGGGGAGGATGTTTCAGGTCTTATACGTACGCCTGAGATTTCGATTGCGGCCAGCAATGTGTCAAAGGTGCCCGCAGTAAGGCTTGCTATGGTAGAAATGCAGAGAAATCTTGCAAAAAATCACGATGTTGTTATGGACGGGCGTGATATCGCAAGCTACGTTCTTCCTGATGCCGAGGTTAAGATTTTTCTTACAGCGTCGGTAGAGGCACGTGCAAAAAGACGCTACGATGAGCTCTTGGCCAAGGGCGAAAAGGTAACTCTTGAAGAGGTTACAAGCGATATGATTTTCCGTGATAAAAACGACTCTGAAAGAGAGTTTGCGCCGCTTAAAATTGATGAAAATGCTCACGTGATAGACACATCAGAGCTTACACTTTCCGAGTCAATTGATGCGGTAATAAATTACATAAGGATGAATATAAAATGAATATCTACAACTCGTTAACAAAATTTTTAAACGGCGTTATATCCGTATTTATGCTTTTTAAGGCATACGGCAGGGAAAACATTCCAAAAGACGGTGGATTTTTGCTTTGCTCAAACCATCGTTCGTTTAAGGACCCGATTTTTATTGCTGCTTCGTGCAAACGCCAGCTTACCTTTATGGCAAAGGAGGAGCTTTTTAAGGTTCCCGTTTTAGGCTGGTTTATAAAAAAAGTCGGAGCTTTCCCGATTCGCAGGGGAAAAGGCGATGCAGGTGCAGTTATGGCAACACTTAAAATTCTTCGCCGAGGAGATGCCACCCTTATTTTCCCTGAGGGTACACGCCTTACTGACGGGGAAAGACCACAGATAAATTCGGGCATTGTAAGGCTTGCAATTCAGTCCGATGTGCCGATTGTTCCCGCACTTTGTACAAAAAACAAGACTTACTACGGAAAACCGATACACTACGGCGAATACATAGACTCTGTTAAAGATGCAGACAAAATGCAGGTGCTTGCGGATTCACTTATGGAAACAATATACTCGCTTGATAAGGAGATAAAGCATGAAAATAGCAGTTATGAAATACGGTGAGGCACTGTATAACGAAAACAGAATTTTTATTGATGTAAAAACAGAAGATACGATACCGATGTCTTTTTGCTTTTACCTTATACAGACAGAGGATAAGAATATTCTTGTCGATGTAGGATGCGATGGAGTTGAACGCTACAAAATGTATGTCTTCAAGCACCCTGTTGAGCTTTTGAAAGACTACGGTCTTGAGCCTGAGGATATAACTGATATTATCATCACGCACTCGCATTTTGATCATATAGAAGCCGTAAACTTTTACAAAAATGCGGTTATTCATATTCAGAAAGATGAGTATGAGATGGGCAAGGACTACATAAAAGGTGAAAATAAGATAAACACCTTTGATGAGGAGTTTTCTCTTACTGAAAACATCCGCATTGTTAAATATGCAGGTCATTCAAAAGGCTCGTGCATAGTTTTTGCAGACGATAATTTACTGTGCGGGGATGAGTGCTATTTTAACCGCAACTTTGAAGATGAGGTCAGAATAGGAAATTCGTGCAATCCCGAAAGAAGCACGCAGTTCGTTAAGGAATACAAAAACAGTAAATACAACACTTTGTTGTTTCACGATTCCTCAATTTTAACAAACAAAACGGGCTTTGAGATAGTATACGATAAGGATGGTAAAAGATCTTGATAAAAAACGTGGTATTTGATTACGGACAGGTACTTATTCACTTTGAGCCGGAGTATATGGCATCAAGATATATAACGGATGAAGAAGATTTAAAACTTGCAACACCGATTATATTTGACCGTGCATATTGGGACAGGCTTGACGATGACACTATAACCGATGAAGAGGTTGTAGCGGGCTTTTGTTCAAGGCTTCCTGAAAGACTTCACGAAAAGGCAAAGCTTATTTACGACAACTGGATGTATAATAACCCCGAGGTAGAGGGTATGAAAGAGCTTATTTCCTATATCAAGGAAAAGTACGGCGTAAGGACATATCTTCTTTCAAACATAAGCAAAACATTTGCTAAAAGAAGCGGGGATTTTCCTGTTTTGAAAATGCTTGACGGTTGTATATTTTCAGGTGCGTGCGGCAAGGCAAAGCCAAACAGGGATATTTTTGAGCATCTGCTTGAAAAGTTTGATATTTCCCCCGAGGAAACCGTTTTTATAGACGATAACGAAAACAATGTTAAAATGGCAGAGAGCGTAGGAATTAAAACATTTATGTTCAAAATGAATGTGGATGAATTAAAACAGTGGCTCGACGGCATGCTTGGGAGTGAGAATTGTTGAGTAGCGTTGAAATCGCAAAAAAAGCAGGCTTTTGCTTTGGCGTAAGCAGAGCCGTAAAAATAGTGGAAGACGGCATTTCAGATAACAAAAAAATTGCCACACTCGGCCCTATTATACACAATCCGAGCGTTATTAAGGAACTCTCAGATAAAGGCGTAAGGATAATCGATTCTCCCGAAGAGGCGCAAAAGGGCGAAACGGTTGTTATAAGAAGCCATGGGATACCGCTTGCGTGGCAGGAGATTTTGCAAAAAAAAGGCATAGATTTTCTTGATGCAACCTGCCCATATGTAAAGAAAATTCACGCAATTACAAAAGACGCATTTTCCGAGGGAAAGCAAATCATAATTATAGGTGATAAAAACCACCCCGAAGTCGTTGGTATAAACGGCTGGTGCGAAAACAGTGCAATCATAATTTCAACCGAGGAAGAAGCTCGGAATTTGTCATTTGATGACGCAAAAGTGCCCTGCATTGTATCTCAGACAACGTTTGAGAGAGAATTATGGAAAAAAATTACGAAAATTATAAAAAACACTTGCCAAAGTGCTATAATATTTGATACAATATGTACTGCTACGAATGAACGGCAAAAGAATGCTTGCGAGCTTGCTCAAAAAAGCGATGTTTTCATCGTTGTAGGGGGCTTGCACAGCTCAAACACCAAAAAGTTGTTTGATATTGCCCGCCAGATATGCCCAAAAACGTATTTGGTTGAAACGGCAGAGCAAATCCCCAAGGGGATTGTGAGGCCTTTTGATTTCGTCGGTATAACCGCCGGTGCATCAACACCGGAGCATATAATTAAGGAGGTCTTTGAAACCATGGTAGAAGAAATGAACACAAAAATTAACGGAAATGGAGAGCCAACGTTTGCCGAGGCATTTGAACAGTCCCTCGTAACTTTAAATACAGGTGAAATTGTAACCGGCCGTGTTATCAGCGTAACACCCACAGACGTGTACGTTGATCTTGGATACAAGGCTGACGGCGTTATCCACGCTGACGAACTTACAGACGACCCCTCTGCATCTCCTGCAGATGTAGTTAAGGTTGGCGATGAAATCGAAGTATTCATCGTTCACGTTAACGATGTTGAAGGCTATGTTAAGCTTTCTAAGAAGAAAGTTGACGCAATGAAGGGCTGGAAAGATATTGAAGAGGCTTACAAGACAGGCGAAATTCTTACAGGCCGCATTGTAGAAAACGTTAACCGCGGTGTTATCGCTATTGCAAAGGATTGCAGAGTATTTATCCCTGCATCTATGGCAAGCGAAAGATTTATGAGCGACCTTTCACCCCTCGTAGGTCAGGAAGCACGCTTCAAAATCGTAAACATCCGTGAGGACAGACGCGGTAAAAAAGCAATCGGTTCAATCAAGACTGTTGCTGTTGAAGAACGCAGTGCAAAGCTTGCTGAGTTTATGGCAGATGTTGAAATTGGCAAGATTTACAAAGGCACAGTTAAGACTCTTACAGACTTCGGTGCATTTGTTGACATCGGCGGTGTTGACGGTCTTATCCACGTATCACAGCTTAGCTGGAAGAGAATTAAAAACCCCGCTGAGGTTCTCAGCGTAGGCGATACAGTTGAGGTTTCTATCCTTGACGTAAATAAGGAAACAAACAAGGTTTCTCTTGGCTACAGAAAAGCAGAGGACAACCCCTGGGAAATCGCAAAGAATAAGTTTAACGTTGACGATGTTGTAAACGTTAAGGTTGTTCGCCTTGTTCCTTTCGGTGCGTTTGTTGAACTTATCGAAGGTGTTGATGGTCTTATCCACATCTCTCAGATTGCTGACAAGAGAATCGGTAAGCCCGCTGATGTACTTACTGTAGGCGAGTTTGTTGACGCTAAAATTACAGAAATTGATTGGGATGCTAAGAAGGTTGGCCTTTCAATCAGAGCTCTTATTGAAAAGGAAAAAGTTGAGGAAGAAACATCAGTAGAAGATGCTCCTGCAGATGTTGAAGTTTCTACAGAAGAATAATTATTATATAGATGCCTGCAAAATGTTTTGCAGGCATCTTTTGTTTCAATTAATAGTCTGCAAAACACAGATAAAGTGCCAATTTAACTAAAACAGTTGACAACTGCCAATTTAAGAGATATAATAACCGTATGTAAATATAAAGGCTATGACGAAGACAGTAGTTTGATATGAAAGATTGAGCGAGTCGGGGATGGTGTAAGCCCGATATCTGGTAGTATCTTATGAATATCACTTCCGAGCTGCAGTGCCGAAAGCTTTTGCAATTAAGCGCTGACGTAGAGCTTCAACGTCAGGGAAGCGCATATGATGGTATGCTAATCAGGTGGTGCGATAAAACTTCGTCCTATTAGTAGGGCGAAGTTTTTTAATTTCGTATAAAAAGGCGTAGAATTAAGACGCAGGAGTCTATGCTTGCACTCGGTAAAAGTGCGACATGGGTGCAGCGTCACGCTGCTTATAAGGGGGATATATATGTATAACAAGGTTGACTCCAGTATGGATTTTGTTAGCCGCGAGAAAAAGATAGGCAAGTTCTGGCGTGAGAACAGAATTTTCGAAAAAAGTATTGAAAACCGTGAGGGCTGCGAAAGCTATACTTTCTATGACGGCCCGCCAACTGCAAACGGCAAGCCGCACATCGGCCACGTTCTTACACGTGTTATCAAGGATATGATTCCGAGATACCGTACTATGAAGGGCTACAAGGTGCTTCGTAAGGCTGGCTGGGACACACACGGTCTTCCCGTAGAGCTTGAGGTTGAAAAGCTTCTCGGTCTTGACGGCAAGGAACAGATTGAACAGTACGGTCTTGAACCGTTTATCACAAAATGTAAGGAAAGCGTTTGGAAATACAAGGGTATGTGGGAAGACTTCTCACAGACAGTTGGCTTCTGGGCTGATATGGATGACCCGTACGTTACTTATGACAATAACTTCATCGAGTCTGAATGGTGGGCGCTTAAGCAAATCTGGGAGAAGGGGCTTCTTTACAAGGGCTTTAAAATTGTTCCTTACTGCCCCAGATGCGGAACTCCGCTTTCTTCTCACGAGGTTGCCCAGGGCTATAAGTCTGTAAAGGAACGCTCAGCAGTTGTTCGCTTTAAGCTTGTAGACGAAGATGCTTATATGCTTGCGTGGACAACAACTCCGTGGACACTTCCGTCAAACACTGCTCTTTGCGTTAACCCCAACGACATTTACTGTAAGGTTGAGGCAAATGACGGCTATACCTATTATATGGCAGAAGAGCTTCTTGACAAGGTTTTGGGTGGCCTTGCAACAGAGGAAAGAGCAGCTTATAAAATTATCGGAAAATATCAGGGTAAGGAGCTTGAGTACAAAGAGTACGAGCCTCTTTATGATTGCGTAAAACCCATTTGCGAAAAACAGAAGAAAAAGTCTCACTTTGTAATGTGCGACGATTATGTAACAATGACAGATGGTACAGGTATTGTTCATTGCGCTCCCGCATTTGGTGAGGATGACGCAAGAGTCGGCAGAAAGTACGACCTTCCTTTCATTCAGCTTGTTGACGCTCAGGGTAATATGACTCCTGATGCCCCCTGTGCAGGTATGTTTGTAAAGGATGCTGACCCGAAGATACTTGTAGACCTTGACTCACGCGGGCTTCTTTTCGATGCTCCCAAGTTTGAGCACGATTATCCTTTCTGCTGGAGATGTGATACTCCGCTTATTTACTACGCAAGAGAATCATGGTTTATTAAAATGACAGAGGTAAGGGACGACCTTATCAGAAATAACGATACAATCAACTGGATCCCCGAAACTATCGGTAAAGGACGCTTTGGCGACTGGCTCAAGAACGTTCAGGACTGGGGCGTAAGCCGAGACAGATACTGGGGAACACCGCTTAATATCTGGGTGTGCGAATGCGGTCATATGCATTCAATCGGCTCAATCGCAGAGCTTAAGGAACTTTCCGATAACTGCCCTGACGAGATTGAACTTCACCGTCCATATATCGATGCGGTAACAATCAAGTGCTCTCAGTGCGGAAAAGAAATGCACCGTACTAGCGAGGTTATTGACTGCTGGTTCGACTCAGGTTCAATGCCCTTTGCACAGTGGCACTATCCCTTTGAAAACAAGGAAATTTTCGACGAAACCTTCCCCGCAAACTTCATCAGTGAAGCTGTTGACCAGACACGCGGTTGGTTCTATTCACTTCTTGCAATTTCAACCCTTATCTTTAATAAGGCACCTTACGAAAACGTAATCGTACTTGGCCACGTTCAGGACGAAAACGGCCAGAAGATGTCAAAGTCAAAGGGTAACGCTGTAGATCCGTTTGATGCTCTTGAGCGTCACGGTGCCGATGCAATCCGTTGGTATTTCTACGAAAACAGTGCTCCGTGGCTTCCCAACAGATTCCATGCAGGCGCAGTTGACGAGGGTCAGCGTAAGTTTATGGGCACACTCTGGAATACTTATGCATTCTTCGTTCTTTATGCAAATATTGACGAGTTCGATGCATCAAAGTATTCACTCGAATATGATAAGCTTTCAGTTATGGATAAGTGGCTTATGTCAAAGCTTAATTCACTTATCAAAACTGTTGATAACTTGCTTGAAAACTACAAAATCACAGAAAGTGCAAGAGCAATTCAGGAGTTTACCGACGAACTCAGTAACTGGTATGTTCGCCGCAGCCGTGAGCGCTTCTGGGGCAAGGAAATGACTCAGGATAAGATTAACGCCTATATGTCCCTTTACACTGCCCTTGTAGAGCTTGCTAAGCTTTCAGCTCCGCTCATTCCATTTATGGCTGAGGAAATTTACCTTAACCTTGTTGGTTCAGTAGATAAAAATGCTCCCGAAAGCGTGCATCTTTGCGATTATCCCGTATACGATGAAAGTAAGATTGATAAAGAGCTTGAAAAGAACATGGAAGAGCTTCTTGACATCGTCGTTCTCGGCAGAGCCGCAAGAAACGCTTCTTCAATCAAGAACCGTCAGCCAATCGGCAAGATGTATGTAAAGGCAGAGAATGCTCTTCCCGAATACTTCACGGAAATTATTGCTGACGAGCTTAATGTAAAATCGGTTGAATTTACAGACAATGTGCGTGAATGTACAACCTACAGCTTCAAGCCTCAGCTTAAGACTGTTGGTCCCAAGTACGGCAAGTTCCTCGGTGTAATCCGCGAAACACTTGCAAATCTTGACGGAAACAAGGCTATGGATGAGCTTAATCAGAACGGATGTATTGAATTTGATGCAGACGGTACAAAAATCAGTCTTACCAAGGAAGACCTTTTGATTGATGCCGCTCAGGTTGAGGGCTTTGCATCTGAGAGTGATTTCGGTATCACGGTTGTGCTTGATATCCGCCTTACCGATGAGCTTATTGAAGAAGGCTTTGTGCGTGAGATTATCAGCAAGCTTCAGACAATGCGTAAGGAAAGCGGATTTGAAGTTATGGATAATATCAAGATTTATGTTCGTGGTAACGAAAAAATTGAGGGTATTATAAACAAAAATGCCGAAGAAATCAAAAACGATGTTCTCGCTGTGGAAATTCTCAGCGGCAAGGATTGCGCCGCTTACAAGGAATGGAATATTAACGGCGAAAAGGTCCAGCTCGGTGTAGAAAAACTATAAAATTTAAGGGAAATTTGCCAAAAGGCGAATTTCCTTTTGTTTTATAAAAATTTTCTTTACATGGGAAATTGGCTATGCTAAAATAAAAACAGATTCAGATAGAGAGGGATGAAAAAAGTGGAAAAACTTACTAGAAAATACGGTCTACTTACTGCTATTTGTATGGTTGTAGGAACAGTAATTGGTTCAGGTGTGTTTTTCAAGGCGCAAAACGTACTCAATGCTACGGGTGGAAATATGCCGCTTGGTATCGCAGCCTGGGTTATCACAGGCCTCATTATGGTAATCTGCTCAGCGCAGTTTGCTGTGATGGCGACAAAGTACGAAAAGGTTAACGGTGTAATTGACTATGCCGAGGCAACCTGCGGTAAGGGATATGCATATTACCTTGCGTGGTTTTTGCTCCACATTTATTACCCCGGTATGACATCTGTTCTTTCGTGGGTATCTGCAAGATACTTCGGTGCACTTTTCGGATGGAATCTGGTAAGTGCTGAGGTTATGGCACTCTCAGGATTTTTCCTTATATTGTCTTATACGATAAATGCCCTTTCTCCAAAACTTGCGGGCAAGTTTCAGGTAAGTGCAACTGTTATCAAGCTTATTCCTATTACTCTGATGGCAGTTGTCGGCACGATTGCGGGCTTTGTAAATGGCACGCTTACCACAAACTTTACAACAGTGGTAACTGATGGTATCGGTTCAACAAGCGGTGCGCTTTTTGCGGCAGTTGTTGCAACTGTATTTGCTTATGAGGGTTGGATTGTGGCAACCTCCATAAATGCTGAGCTTAAAGATCCTAAGAAAAATCTTCCGATAGCACTTGTAATAGGCTCTCTTATCGTAGTTGCGGCTTATGTGCTTTACTACATAGGTATCGCAGGCGGTGCCACAAACGAAGTTCTTATGCAGGACGAAGGCACAATTATAGCATTCAGAAATATTTTCAGCAATGTAGGCGGAGCTTTCTTAAATATCTGTATTGTAATTTCCTGTCTTGGCACATTAAATGGCCTTATGCTTGCAACAACACGTGGTATGTATGCGATTGCAGCGCGTGAGGAAGGCCCTGCAAGAAACACATTTTCACAGATTGACAAGGCTACTAATATGACAACAAACTCTGCAATCTGGGGCTTGTTTATAAGTGCACTGTGGCTTGTTTATTTCTATGGTGCAAACCTTGCAGGTGGCTGGTTCGGAATATTTAATTTTGACTCATCCGAGCTTCCGATTGTAACTATATATGCAATGTACATCCCGATGTTTATCATATGGATGAAAAAGGAAAAGGATTTGGGAGTATTCAAACGCTTTATACTTCCCACACTTGCAATTATAGCGTGTGCATTCATGGTGTACGCAGCGGTTTACGCTCACGGAATTACTCCGTACCTCAGCGCAAAAGCTAATGGAACATTCTCAATCCCCGTGCTTTTCTATCTCATAGTATTCGCGGTGATACTGCTTTTGGGAGCAATATTCAGAAAATCAAAGAAACAATAATACAAAAAGCTGACGGGATAAACCCGTCAGCTTAATAGGTGCAAAAATGTTAAATGTATTAAAAATTGTAAACACACACGGCGTCAGGGGAGAGGTCAAGGCACTTCACTATACTGACGGCGAGGCGTTTTTCAAAAAAGTAAAAAATGTATACACAAAAAGCGGCGAAAAGCTGATAATCAAGGGTTGGCGTTTCCAAAAGGGTGCGGTGCTTCTTCGTTTTGACGGTGTCGATACCATGGAAAAGGCGGAGGCTATGAAGTTTACCGAGCTGTATGCCAAGGAGGAGGACCTTCCAAAGCTTCCCGACGGTCAGCATTACTTTTTCGAGCTTATCGGTCTTACGGGTGTTTTGGAGGACGGCACACCTTTCGGCAAGGTAACCGATGTTATTGAAAGCCCCGCATCGAGCCTTCTTGAATTCACAAAGGAAAACGGCAAAAAGGTGCTTGTGCCCAATATTCCCGTCTTCGTAAAAAGCGTCAAAGACGGCAAAATTGAGATAAACGCCATAGAAGGACTGATTGATGATGAAATTTAGCGTGCTTACGCTGTTTCCCGAAATGCTTGCCGCACTTGGAGAGAGCATAATCGGGCGTGCAACAGAAAAAGGAATAATAGAAACGGAGTTTGTAAACATCCGTGATTTTTCCGCCGATAAGCATCGCCGTGTGGACGATTATCCCTACGGTGCAGGCGGAGGGATGGTGATGCAGCCTCAGCCGATTTACGATGCTTACAAAAGCGTGTGCAAAGAGGAAAAGCCTCACGTGATTTATATGTCGCCGCAGGGGAGCGTGCTCTCGCAGGAAAAGGCGAGAGAGCTTTCAAAACACGAGCATATCGTGATTCTGTGCGGACATTACGAGGGTGTTGACGAGCGTATAATCGAAGAAATCGTCGATGAGGAAATCTCAATCGGCGACTATGTTTTAACAGGTGGCGAGCTGCCCGCAATGGTACTCATTGACTGTGTAAGCCGTATGATAGAGGGTGTGCTCGACAGCTCCGAAACAATGCAGGCGGAAAGCCACTACGATGGGCTTTTGGAGTACCCTCAGTACACACGTCCGCCCGAATTTATGGGAAGACAAGTGCCCGAGGTACTGCTTTCCGGCCACCACAAAAATATCGGGAAGTGGCGTCGTGAACAGTCCATACTCAGAACGGCGAAAAAACGCCCCGATCTTATAGAAAAAGTACCTCTTACAGATGAGGAAAAAACACTTATAAAACAAGCCGGTAATTAAGCAATTATCGGCTTGTTTTTTTGCCTTTTGCAGGGAAACTTTTCTTGACATTTTTTGTGTTTATTGCTATAATTATTATGATATACTATATAGAAGGGGAAGTTTAGCTATGAGCTATATTTATAAGGGAAAATCACCAATTGAAATTGCAGAAAAATTCATTGATTCATTTATAGCAGAAAACACACCTGAAAAACTTGCTCCGTCAGGAGTATCAAACTACATTCAGGGCGTGTTTATGTCGGGTGTGGAAAAGGTATACCTCGAAAACAACAAAGAGGAGTACGGCAAATACCTTGACGAATATTTTGACAGAGTTTTAGACGAGGATAAAAAGCTCAAAAGAGTGGAAGGACATTTCTGGGTATCACTTAATTCTCTCGATTTCCGTCAGATAGGAAATCTGCTTTTCAGATATTACGAAAACACAGGGGATAAGCGTTATCTCGACTCAATCGGTGAGCTTGTTGAAACGCTCAAAACCGATTACCCCGTAAACTCCTACGGCGGTTTCTGGCATATGAAGTCGCACCCCAATCAGATGTGGGTTGACGGTCTTTTCATGGCAGGTCCTCTTTGCGCAAAGTACAGCGTTAAGTCCGGCAAGGAGGAGTTTGGCAAAACTGCCATTCATCAGGCTTGCCTTATGTATGAAAATATGTGTGATAAGAAAGATGGTCTTCTTTATCACGGCTGGGATGATACAAAAGAAATCAACTGGGCAGATAAAGAAACAGGCCTTTCACCCAACAAGTGGGGCAGGGCTCTTGGTTGGTTTGCCGTTGCAACAGTAGATATTCTTGAAGTCCTCGGCGTAGATTACGAGGGGGCAGATGTGCTTCACGGCTATGTTAAGGAAATTTTCGCATCACTTGTAAAAGTTCAGCGTGAGAGCGGTTACTGGTGTCAGGTAATTGACAAGCCTTACGAGGACGGCAACTGGGAAGAAAGCTCCTGTACAGCACTTATTACATATGCAATGGCTAAGGCTGTGCGTCTTGGATTTATCGATCAAAAGTATCTCGAAAACGCAAAGAAAGGCTACGAGGCACTTGCTGATTCTCTCGAAACTCGTGAAGACGGCAGTATTGTCCTCAAAAAAGTTTGTGCAGGTACATGTATTGAAGAGGGCACATACGAATTTTATATAAACAGACCTATCGTGGAAAACGATATGCACGGCGGCGGAGCATTCCTGCTGATGTGTGCAGAAATGAACAAAGCCTGATTTTCTAAAAAACACTAAATGAGGTAGAGAAAATGAAAAGATTAAAAACACTTTTAATGGCAATTGTAATGCTTGTGGGTATGTTTACACTTCCTGCAGGTATTTATGCCGAGGAAACGGCAGCAACTGCCACAACACTTACCAAGCTTCAGTGGCTTGACCGTATGGGCGTTATTGATGCAGCAGATGCACGTTTTGCCGAGAGCAATCTTACGCAGCAGTGTACTCTTTACGACCTGACTGAAATTTTGAATATCTACAAAGGTACTCCAAACGCATCTAATGCGGCGAGTAACAAAAATCAAAAGATGACTCAGGGAAATATTGTAAAGAGGTTCCTTCAGACCCTTGGCCTTTCAGGTAGCTATATTGCCGATGCCCAGGTGGCAGGTCTTATATTTGATGAGGATAATTTTACGGGAAACAGTAACCCTGCAACGTACGGACATCTTTTAGCTCTTGCATTAAATGCCGTTTGCTTCGACACTGACTCATCGGCTGATACTTACAATTTCCCGGTGTTCAAACTCCTTCTTGAAAACGGCAACGTAAAAATCACTGAAAAAGAGCTTGACGATTTTGCTACAGCTGATATGCTCGACTTCTACCATTATGCCGATAAAAAGCTCCCCGCAACCGCGGTAGAAGGCATTGACGGCAGAATCTACTATTATGTAGATTACTACGGCGAAATGCTCTATCGTCCGTACTTCTCACAGCCCAGTTGGACGCAGGACGGCTCAAGCTTTATCTGCATGACAGCTGCAAATAAGAATTGGACAGAGAAAAACACAGAATACAGTCCCCGTGATCTGCACATGTATATGTACAATGTCGAAACACAGACAATCAAATACCTTGATGATTGCGCCGGCTACACACTTGCAGTTATGGGCGATAATGACTATGTGTACTACAAAAAGGTTACTGAGTGGACTCGCTATCACCAGGAGGAATTCTGGCGAGTGCATTCATCCGGCAATGAGGCGCCTGAAAAGATTTACACCCTTCCCAGAAATATGAAGGCAGGTTTGCCTCATGTAACAAGTGATGGTCAGTACGCTTCCTTTGAGCTTTCAAACAACAGTCCGGAGCAGGCAATAACCTCTCCGTCAACTCATGATAGAATGGGACAGAACTTCCCCGATCTACCGAAGGGCACAAATGAAATTGCGCGTATCTACATCGGTGGTGATAAAAACTTCTCTTCAAGCAAGGACCATGTAAAAGACAGCTTCTATGTTGATGAATACGCATGGTATGGCTTTAATTATTCAAACACACTTAACCATATTCAGATAAACCCCGTTTATCCCGATTTATTCTTCTTCGCACACGAAGGCGATGGCGGCAATGTGCTTAATGAAGAAGGCGGCCCCATCTTCAACTATCGTAACATTCATGACCGTTCAAATATCATCGACATCACAACGGGAGAGGTTACACATATCCCGCAGGGTCAGCAGGCGATGAACTGGTATGGCGGTGCGTATCATCAAAAGGACTACAGCATGCTTCAGTTCACTCACGAGAGCTGGTCGCAGGATGGTGAATATCTTTACATAACCTGCCTTGGCGGTGCCTATAATGGAAACACAATGTCAGGCGGCATTATCCGTGTTAATAAGGATGGCACACACCGCAAGTTCTATCATGCGGATGAGTCTCTTAACTATAACACAACAAACCACTCAACTGTTACGGGCGACAATCGCTATGCCGTAGCAGATAACACATGCGTATCGGTTCTTAGCCTGGAAACAAATCAGCTTTTCCCGATTTGTGATCTTACAGCGAAAAAGACAAACAAGTCAGGGGAAGTAGTAAAGGCTGTTAACTTGGGCCACCCCTACCACGCACACGCAGTTGCAGCGCATGACAAGCACATCGCTAACTGGGGTATGGTGCTTGAGGATGAGGGCCCGCTCGGCATCGGCTGGTACGATTTCAGCGGAATCGACAGAACTGATCTTGCTTCAGGCGGCAGATACACCGTTTCAGACTCAGTAGATAATGTTCGCTACAGCGAGCCGAGAGCGAACTACCCTGCAATGCCCTGCGACACAGAAGAAATTGAATATCAGGGAGAAACTGCACTTTATGCTGAAAACGGAGAAAAGGTTTACCTCGACATCAACGATAGCATTATCGACGAGCTTAACGGTAGCGTAAATATTACCTTCGATTATTTTGACAATTCAACAAATCCGCTTATCCTTACTTATACAAAGGGTGTTGAAACGGAAAACGACTGGTGCGAGTACGACAATGCGTCTCTCACAATCAATCGCAGAGGCACAAACACCTGGAAAACAACTACAGTTAATATCCCGAGCGGTAACTTTGAGACTATCGG
>JAZRPN010000159.1:0-13059 GCA_045649225.1 Clostridia bacterium
CGAACTTCACACTTTTTATCCTGACCGTTTAGTTGCTGACTGCAGCCACAGGGTAGGATATTCTCCCATAACGGTTAAAAAACCTGAGAAAATGATTATCACTCAGCAGGAATATCATACAACAACATGGGAAATGATACTTCCGTTAAATGATGATATGATTCTTCACGTTGCGCCGGCATCTGCAGGAGTGGCTGTTACAGATTTAGCAAAAGCGTTTATAGTACCAAGAAACACCATAGTTAAAATGAATGCGCCTATATGGGATCTTGCGCCGCTCCCCAAAAATGCGGACGCACTTAATGCAATTATAATTCTTCCTGAATGTACATACGCAAACGACTGCACTGTTGTTGACTTAAAGGAAGATGAACAGTTCGAGATTGAGGGGTAACAACAATGAAATACCTGATTGTAGTAGATATGCAGGTGGACTTTATAACGGGAAGCCTAGGAAGTAAAATGGCAGAGGTAATTGTTCCCGACGTAGTTCAAAAGGTAAAGAACTTTGACGGTAAAGTGATCTTTACCCGAGATACCCATTTTGAGGACTATATGGATACTCAGGAGGGAAGAAAGCTTCCCGTGGAGCACTGCATCAAAGGTACAGACGGATGGCAAATCTGTGATGAACTAAAGCCGTATGCTGATACTGTTTTAGATAAAATCACATTTGGTAGTGTGGAGCTCCCCGATGTGCTGAAATCTTACGGTGAAGAGATTGAGTCAATAGAGCTTTGCGGATTGTGTACCGACATTTGCGTAATCTCAAATGCGATGATACTGAAAGCGGCATTTCCCGAAGTTAAGATAATGGTAGACGGAAAATGTTGTGCGGGAGTCAGTGTAGAAAGCCACAACACAGCGCTTGAAGCAATGAAAACGGTGCAGATTGAGATTGCGCAGTAACAACAACTAATAAAAAAAGGGGGAGTCTGCGATGGAAAAGCAAAGAACATATTTTGCGATAGATTTAAAAAGCTTTTTCGCATCGGTTGAATGCCGTGAGCGCGGGCTCGACCCGCTTAATACAAACCTTGTTGTTGCAGACATCGGCAGAACGGAAAAGACTGTGTGTCTTGCGGTTTCCCCCTCGCTTAAGGGATATGGAATAGGCGGCAGAGCACGCCTTTACGAGGTTGTAACTAAGGTTAATGCGGCAAACGAATTCCGCAAAAGGAAGCTTGGCGGCAAGGGGTTTTCGGGCGAGTCTTATATCGACAGTGAACTTAAGGGAAATCCAAATCTTAAAATATCGTATATAGTTGCACCGCCGAGGATGTCCTACTATCTGAAGTATAGCGGTGAAATTTATAATATTTATCTAAAGTATTTTGCGCCCGAGGATATTCACGTTTATTCGATTGATGAAGTTTTCATCGATGCGACTAACTACCTTGGAGTGTACAAAATGACGCCGAGGGAACTTCTTGTAAAGGTTATGAACGATGTTTTGGAAAACACGGGCATAACTGCAACTGCAGGCATCGGCACAAATTTGTATTTGTGCAAGGTAGCAATGGATATTGAGGCTAAGCACATAAATCCCGACGAAAACGGTGCACGCATTGCCGAACTTGACGAAATGTCTTACCGTAAAAAGCTGTGGGATCACCGTCCGCTGACAGATTTCTGGCGTGTGGGGGGTGCTACGGCAAGGAGCCTCGAAAAAAAGCACATCTATACGATGGGTGATGTTGCAAGATGTTCGATAGGAAAGCCCACCGACTACTATAACGAGGAGCTTCTTTACAATATGTTTGGCATAAATGCAGAACTTCTCATCGACCACGCATGGGGGTGGGAGCCTTGCACGATAAAGGATATCAAAGCATATAAGCCTGAAAACCGTAGTCTTAGCTCAGGGCAGGTGCTTCACTTTCCATACGATTGGGACAAAACACGAATCGTTGTGCGTGAAATGGCAGACACGCTCTCGCTTGAGCTTGTTGAAAAAAATCTAACGACAGACAGTATTGTGCTAACTATCGGCTATGATATTGAAAGCATAAAAGACTCTTCGAGGCGCAGTGCCTACAGTGGCGAGGTTGTTACTGATGGTTACGGACGCAAGGTGCCGAAGAGCGCTCATGGAACTATAAGGCTTGAAAGACGTACAACCTCAGCTAATCTTATAATTGACGGTGCTCTCAGGCTTTTTGACAGTATTACGGATAAGAACCTGCTTGTCAGGAGAATAAATATTGTCGCTAATAACGTAGAGTATAACGAAGAGAATCAAAATGAGCAGATGGATATGTTTTCCCTTTTGGATTGTGGACAGTCAGAAAAAGAGGAAAAGCTAAGGCGTGAGGAAAACATTCAGCGTGCAATTATCGGTCTTAAGAAAAAGTACGGCAAAAATTCTGTTGTAAAGGGAACAAACCTTAAAAAAGGTGCAACGGGAATGCAGCGTAATGACCAGATTGGAGGGCACAAGGCGTGAATAGCTATGATGATATAATAAATCTTCCGCACCATCAATCACAAAGGCACGCCAGACTTTCGATGCAGTCAAGGGCGGCGCAGTTCGGGGCATTTGCTGCACTCGATGGGCACGGCGATGTAATTGAGGAAAACGCACGTTTTACCGATAGTCAGATTCTTCCTGCAGAGGACGCTGTTGAAGAGATTGCGACAAGGCTAAAAGCTTTGACAGGGAAGATAGACGAGCATCCGCAAATTGAGGTAGAGTATTTTATGCCAGATGCAAAAAAATCGGGCGGAAAATATATAAAAATTGAGGGATGTGTTTGGAGCATCGATGAGTATAAACGTTTGCTCATTATGGAGGACGGAACACAAATAAATATAGACAGCATAATTGAACTTAAGGGACTGTAAAAAGCTTTGTTTTACAGTCCCTTTTAGTTTGACTATTGCGGTGTTTTATGCTATGATATAATCAAGAAAGTGTTTGGTGGTGGAGATGATGATAAAAGTTTTTACAGAAAACAGTGAACTGCAGCAGGGTATTGAAAAAATATCACAGTATTTTCCTGTTGAGTTTTGCGAAACGGGCATTAAAATCGTTGTTCACAACACCGATGGAGAGCTTAAGGTATCGTACAAAAACGGAGTTTGTGATATCTTTTGCAGAGAAAAGGCTCACTTTTTCAGAGGACTTGGTCATTTAATAGAAAATGGCGGAGAAAATGAGTTCGAAATATCAGAAACACCGCAGTTTAACTCAAATGGAGCAATGTTTGACCTTTCGCGAAATTCAGTCCTCACAACCCAAACGCTTGAAAAAACATTTTGCACAATGGCACTGATGGGGCATAACTTTGCTTTTATGTATATGGAAAACACCTATGAGGTGGACAATAACCCCTACTTCGGATATATGCGTGGCAGGTATTCAAAGGAAGCCCTTAAGGCAATTGACGATTTTGCCTATAACCTTGGTATTGAGATTATTCCGTGTATACAGACACTCAGCCATCTTGAATCTCTTCTCAGGTGGGAGGAGTATTTCAAGGTGAAGGATACGGAGACGACGATTCTTGTGGAAGAGGAAAAATCCTATAAGCTTATTGAAGAGATGATTTCCACAGTTTCAGGTTGCTTCAGAACAAAGAAGATACATATCGGTATGGACGAGGCTAAGACTATGGGGCGTGGCAGATATCTTAACACGCACGAATATAAGCCTTTAGAAGAGCTTATGAAAATTCACCTTTCCGCAGTCAATGAAATTTGCCTGAGGTATGGGCTTAAACCAATACTGTGGAGTGATATGTTCGTAAGACCGTTTAATAACGGGAACTATAACGAAGCAAAAAACCCCCTTCCAAAAGAGGCTCGTGAGATGATTCCCGACGGAGTAAAGCTTGTTTACTGGGATTATTATTACGATAACAAAGAACATTACAGCTTCCAACTGGAAGAACACAAAAAGCTTGACGAAAATATGATGTTTGCAGGCGGTTTCTGGTCATTTGCGGGGAACCTGCCGAAGTTTCAGATGACGGAGGCTACAAGCATTCCTGCACTTGAAGCCTGCAAAGAGAAAAACGTGCGCGAGGTTTGCATTTGTGCATGGCAGGATAATGGCTCGGAAACAAACTTTATATACTCATATTTTGGTATGGCACTTTATGCTGAGCTTGCATTTTCAAAAGAATTTGACAAGGAAGCATTTAAGAAAAGGGTCGGATTTTTTACAGGCGTTTCCTACGAGGACCATATGCTTATAGATGAGCTTGGAAGCTCACCTACAGACAGGGCAAACTGGTATGAGTATACAAACCCTGCAAAATATATATTGTATCAGGATGTTTTGATGGGGCTTTTCGACAAGCACGTCGCAGGGTGCAATCATAAAGAGCAGTATGCTAAAATGAATGAGATTTTTGCTCGCAAAGAGCTTACCACAGATGCCGAGAAGCACTTCTTCGAATATCCGATTGCTCTTTCTAAGGTGCTTGAAAAGAAGTGCGAGATAGGTATTGAGCTTAAAAAAGCCTATGATGATGGAAACAAGGCGGCGCTTAAACAGTTTGCCGATGTTAAGCTTAAAGAACTTTATAACGATGTGGAAAACCTCAGAAAAGTACATAGAAAGCAGTGGCACGCAACGAGCGAGCCGTTCGGCTTTGATGTTCTTGACATAAGATACGGCGGAGTTCTTGCAAGAATTGACACGGCGATATATAGAATAAACGAGCATCTTGAAAAGGGAACAAGCCTCAGAGAACTTGAAGAAGAAAGACTCTTCTTCGGTTCAAGGAAGAACCCCGACGAAAGCGATGCAACATTTGCGTATTTTTACTCAAAAATAGCAAGTGCCGGCATCCTGTGTGTATAATCGATAAGAAAGGAATGAGAAAATGGAGCGTGCAAGCGGAGTTTTAATGCATATATCATCACTTAGCGGAGACTTTGGAATCGGAAGCTTCGGGACAGATGCACTGCATTTTATAGACGCACTCAAAGAAGCAGGCTTCAAATGGTGGCAAGTGCTTCCGTTTTGCCCTGTTGATGAATGTAATTCTCCGTATAAGTCTCACGGTTCATTTGGCGGAAACCACTATTTTGTCGATTTAGAAAAGCTTTACGAAAAGGGTCTTCTCACTAAAGAGGAGCTTGACGAAAGCAGGCAGGAACAGCCATACAGCTGCGAATACGAAAGACTTTGCACTCAGAGGCTTGAAATCTTAAAAAAAGCGTCAAAGCGTGCTCGCAATAAGGAAGAAATTGAAAGTTTTATAGCATCAAACAAATATATCGAAGAGTTTTGCACCTTTATGGCTCTTAAAGAGGCAAATGAATATAAAGAGTGGACAAAATGGCAAAACCATACCCCCGACGAAGATGTTCTTTTTATGCACAAGTTCATACAGTTCGAATTTCACGCGCAGTGGGCGAAGATAAAAGAGTATGCAAACTCACGCGGAATAAAAATAATCGGGGATATTCCCATATATGTTTCTCACGACAGTGCAGATGTCTGGGCACACAAGGATTTGTTTTTACTTGAGCCTGATGGCACACCGTCCAAGGTTGCAGGCGTGCCCCCGGACTATTTTTGTGAGGACGGTCAGCTTTGGGGCAACCCCATCTATAACTGGGAGGCTATGCAAAAAGATGGCTTTAAGTGGTGGATGGACAGGATGCGGTTTATGTTTACAATGTTTGACGGAGTAAGGATTGACCATTTCCGTGGGATAGAGTCTTACTGGAGCGTTCCTGTGGATGCCGAAACTGCCCGTGAGGGTGAGTGGAAAAAGGGGCCGGGGATGGCGTTTGTCAATGCTTTAAACGATGTCAAGGGCGAAAACCTTATCATTGCCGAGGATTTAGGCGTCATCACAGAGGATGTTGCAAAGCTTGTAGAAGAAAGCGGATTTCCGGGAATGCGGGTTTTTCAGTTCGGCTTTCTGGGCGAAATCAACAGCCCCCACGCTCCGCATAACTATACAGAAAAAACGATTTGCTACACAGGCACACACGACAATAACACGCTTTTGGGTTATGTGTGGGAGCTTAGCGATAACGACAGAGCTTTTATGCTTGATTATATTGGCTTTGAAGGAAACGACTGGAACAAGTGTTACGACAGTATTTTCCGTGCAATTTATATGAGCAGGGCACCCATTGTGATATTCCCGATACAAGACCTGCTCGGCTACGGTGCAGATACAAGGCTCAATACCCCGGGTTGTGCAGACGGTAACTGGAGTTTTCGTATAACAAAAGACCAGCTAAACAGTATAGATTGGGCTAAATTTAAAAATTATAACCGCCTTTACGGGAGATAAAAGAAAAAGAAGGGTTTAAAATGATAGAAAAAGATTGGATTTTCCTGGACGAAAATATTGATATGGCGCAGGCAGAGGCGTATGCCGAGCTTTTTAAAGTTCCTTTGATTGTTGCAAAGGTGCTTTTAAGCCGTGGATATACCGATGCAGCTGACGCAAAGAAGTTCCTTGACAAAAATTCAGAGAGCTTTTACAGCGCATTCCTGCTTCGCGATATGGACGAGGCAGTTGACAGAATAAAAAAAGCCATAGAAAACAAGGAAAAGATTGTTGTCTACGGCGACTATGACGTTGACGGAATCACTTCCACTGCGCTTATAGTGGAATTCCTTTCTTCTTACGGAATAAAGGCAGACTACTACATACCTGACCGTGGGAATGAGGGCTACGGCATAAACAAGGCTGCGGTGGAGAAAATAGCAAAAAGCGGTGCTACGCTTCTTATCAGTGTTGATACAGGAATAACTGCCTGCGAAGAAACGGAGTACGCAAAGGAATTGGGTGTTGATGTTATCATCACTGACCATCACGAGTGCAAGGATGTTCTTCCCAACGCAGTTGCAGTAATAAATCCCAAGCGAGTTGACAGTGAGTATCCCTTTAAGGATCTTGCAGGTGTTGGTGTGGCGTTCAAGCTTGTTTGCGCAGTAAGCGGAAAAAGTGAGAGCGAAATCCTTGATAAGTACGCTGACATTGTAGCTCTTGGCACAATTGCCGATGTGGTAACACTTCAGGACGAGAACCGTATTATTGCGGCGAGAGGTATAGAAAAAATCAGCGAAAATCCAAACATCGGACTTTCGGCGGTGATATCCACTCTTTCGCTTAAACAAAAGTGGAATAACTGCGCAGTTGTGAGCTATTCGATAGCTCCCCGTCTTAATGCGGCAGGCAGAATGTCAAGTGCAGGAACGGCAGTAGAGCTTTTGCTCACAAAAGATAAAGCAGAGGCAGAATCTCTTGCTCAGGTGCTTGATGAGGAAAACAGAAATCGCCAGCAGGAAGAAAAAATTATCTTTGAGCAGGCTGTTGAGATTTTGAACAGCCGCGATATATCAAACAAAAAGGTGCTTGTGCTTGCAAAACGTAACTGGCACCACGGTATCATAGGTGTTGTAGCATCACGCCTTTGTGAAAAGTACAACAAAACCTGTATTCTTATTTCAATAGAGGATGAGTGGTGCAAAAGCTCAGGCAGAAGTGCCGAGGGCTTTAACCTGTACGACGCACTTACAGATAGCGCAGATATACTTGAAAAATTCGGCGGACACGCCTATGCAGCAGGATTTTCAATCAAGGAAGAATATATTGAGGAGCTTGACCGCCGTCTTAACGCTTTTGCGGACAAAAACTGCGTCGGGGAGAAAATCCCTCAGCTTCTGATTGATTCTGAAATTACTGTTGACGATATAGAAGCCTCAATAATAAAGAAAACTCAGGTTCTTGCACCCTATGGTGCGGGCAACAAAGCTCCCATTTTTGCAATAAAAAATGTTTGCATTATTGATGTGCGCACGCTTTCTGACGGAAAACACTGTAGAATTCTTGCACAAAGCGAAAACCGGGTTATCGAAACGATTGCCTTTGGTGCAGGCTCACTTGCAGACGAGTTCCGTGTGGGTGATATTGTTGACATTGCAGGCGAACTGAATATAAATTTGTATAACGGCCAGTTAAGGCTTCAGATAATAGTATGCGGAATAAGAATGACCTATAAAGCGGCGGAAAATCTTCTTCCCGACAGGCAGGATTTTGCCGATGTATATAGATTTTTGAAGAGTAAAGGCAGTGCAAGCTGCGAAATTCCCGCACTGCTTCGTGAGATTTCGGGAGCAATCGGAAGACGCATTATGCGTGAAAAGCTTGTAAATATCCTGAAAGTATTTAAGGACACAAGTATACTTGATTATTATAAACTTGGCGATGTTGTACAGATAACAATGCTTGAAACGGAAAAAGGCAAAAAGGTATCGATAGACAAGAGCGAAGTTTATCAGAAAATTCGTGAAGAAATTTTGGGACAGTGAAGACTATGGAAATAGATTTTGACAAAGCATTTGCTGCTTTAATGGAAAAAGTCAGGAAATATAATAAAAATGCCGACAGTGAGGAGCCTTTAATTTACGAGGCTTATTTGCAGTGCCGCAAGCAGCACGGCAATCAGCTGAGGCACTCGGGTGAGCCATACTTTATACATCCGTATGAGGTTGCGTGCATCCTTGCAGATATGGAACTTGACTCCGAAACAATTATAGCTGGGCTACTCCACGATGTTATTGAGGATACTCCGCTTGGCTACGAGCAGATAAAATCGCAGTTTGGCGAGCAGGTAGCAATGCTTGTAGAGGGCATGACAAAGCTTGATAAAATCAAGTGCATATCAAAGGAAGAAGCACACGTAGAAAACCTGAGAAAAATGCTTATTGCGATGTCTAAGGACATTCGTGTAATTCTTATAAAACTTGCAGACAGACTCCACAATATGCGTACGCTCAAGCATATGCGTCCCGATAAGCAGCTGGAAAAAGCTAAGGAAACGCTTGACGTTTACGCTCCGCTTGCACACAGGCTCGGTATCTCGAAGATTAAAATTGAGCTTGAAGATTTGTCGCTTATGTATCTTGACAGTGTGGCTTATCACGAAATTTTAGACGGCCTTTCACGCAAGCAGACAGAGCGTGATGCCTATGTGCAGAACGTAAGAAGCGTTATTGCCGACAAGATGGAATCATTGGGGATAAAGTGTCACATAGCGGCACGTGCAAAGCACACCTACAGTATTTTCCGCAAGATGTATAATCAAAACAAAACACTTGACGAAATTTACGATTTGTTTGCAGTGCGTATTATTGTAGATACCATTGCAGAGTGCTATGCGGTGCTTGGTATTGTTCACGAGGAATACAAGCCTATGCCCGGTCGCTTCAAGGACTATATTGCAATGCCAAAGCCGAATATGTATCAGTCGCTTCATACAACGGTTATCGGCCCTGACGGTCAGCCGTTTGAGATACAGATTCGTACGTGGGATATGCACCGTGTCGCAGAACGAGGCGTTGCGGCGCACTGGAAATACAAAGAAGGTAAATCGAGCGATGCAAATCTTGACTGGGTAAACCAGCTGCTTGAAATTCAGAGCGATGCAGTAGAGCCCGAAGAATTTATGCGTACGCTCAAAATTGATATGTTTGCGGACGAGGTTTTTGTATTTACTCCCAAGGGTGATGTTATAAGCCTTCCCGCAGGCTCGACGCCCATTGACTTTGCATTTTACATTCACTCGGCTGTTGGTTATAAAATGACGGGTGCAAAGGTAAACTCAAAAATTGTAACGCTCGACTATAAGCTTAAGAACGGTGATATTGTTGAGGTTATCACAGGTGGGGCAAGCAAGGGACCAAGCAGGGACTGGCTCAAGATTGTAAGAACAAGCACTGCGCGCAACAAAATCAATTCGTGGTTTAAGAAAGAAAATCGTGTTATAAATATTGAACGTGGTAAAAACGCAGTCGAACAGGAATTTAAGAGGCTGGGTATCCCGCAGTCGAAACTGTTTAAGAGTGAGTATCTTGACACAATGCTTAAGCGTTATGGCTTTGCCAACGTGGAAGAGATGTATGCGGCAATCGGCTTCGGTGGAATAACTGCGGCAAAGGTTGTTGCAAGACTTAACGACAGTTATATGAAGGATGTAAAGGAAGAAACTCCTGAAACCTTTGCAGTTAATTCTGTGCAAAAGAAAAATAATCATAATAACTCAGGTATCGAGGTGCGTGGCGTAGATAACTGCCTGGTAAGGCTTTCAAAATGCTGTAACCCCGTACCGGGAGATGATATTATCGGCTTTATTACAAGGGGCAGGGGTGTCAGCGTGCACAGATGCGACTGCATAAACGTAAACCCCGAAAACCTTACCGAAGAAATGCAAGGCCGTATGATTGAGTGCGACTGGCTTGATACCGGTTCAAGCTCATTTAACGCAGAGCTTGCTATGGAATGCACTAACAGAAGCGGTATACTTGCCGATGTAATTTCTGCTGTTGCAGAGGAAAAGATAAATCTTGTTGCGGCAAATGCACGCCCCGTTAAAGACAGAACGGCGCTTATAGATATCACTGTTGCGGTATCGAGCAAGCCTCAGGTTGACCAGCTTATAAAGAGGCTTCACCGTGTACCCGGTATTTATGAAATCAGGCGTGCAATACAGTAAATGGAGTTTTCAGTATGAAATTTGAGTGTATCCCCGTTGGGGAATTAGAAGTTAACTGCTACCTTTTAACCGAAGGTAGCAGTGCGGTTATTATCGACCCCGGTGCGTCTTTTGACCTGCTTGTAAAAAGGTTGCAGGAACAAAACCTTACCCTTAAAGCAATTATTTTAACGCATGGGCACTTTGACCATATCGGTGCAGTGGCAAAGCTTTCGGAAAAATTTGGTGCACCCGTCTATGCGCATAAAGGTGACGAAGAGATGCTTACCGATAACGAAAAAAGCCTTGCAAAAGGCTTTGGGTACAGTGTAGATCCGTGTAAGATTGATGTATACCTTGAAGACGAAAGCACAGTCGAAATAGGTGGTATAAAGTTTGACGTTTATCATACTCCCGGTCATAGTAACGGCGGAGTATGCCTTTACACAAACGGTGTGCTTTTTACGGGGGATTTGCTTTTCAAAAATTCAATCGGCCGTTTTGACCGAGGAGATTTGCGAACAGAACTAAGGTCTTTAAAGCGTATTATGGATACCTTTGGCGATGAAACCGTAGTCTGTGCAGGCCACGGCGAAAGCACAACAATCGGTAACGAGCGCAGGTATAATCCGTATATAGTAAATCATATAAATTAAGGACAGAAGCTAAATGGAAATAATTACACATGGGCATTCTATGCAGGATGCGGTGCGTCAGGTAGTTCAGCTTTTTTTTAATCTTTCATCTGATATGAGTGTTGTTTCAACGCTCATCACTGAAAATGGCGAGAGCACGGCAACAGCAAGCATAAAAACAAAAGACGGCGAGGCCTTTGGCGAGGCAATGGCAATATTAGTCCCCGAAAATAAAAGGGAAGTATCAGACCTTGTAAAAAAGTCTGTTTTTGTTGCGTGCCGAAAGCTTTCTGATATGCCCACACCGTGGGGCGTGTCTACCGGCATAAGACCCGCAAAAACTGCAAGAATGATGCTTGATGAAAATATTTCGGATGAAGAGATTATCTCGTATATGCAATCTGAACTTTGGGTATCTGAAGAAAAGGCACTTCTGAGCCTTGATGTAGCAAAACGAGAAAAAGAAATTCTGGATAATCGCCTTGAAAACGGTATAAGTCTTTATATAGGTATTCCTTTTTGCCCGACGAGGTGCGCTTATTGCTCGTTTATATCGCAGGCAAAAAAGCACAACGACAAATTTGTTGACCAGTATGTTCTTGCTCTTATGCGTGAGATTGAGTTTTGCGCCGAGCTTAGCGCAAAGCACAATTTAAAGGTCGAAACCGTGTATTTCGGCGGTGGTACTCCAACGGCTATAAGCCCCGAAAACTTAGATGCTCTTTTAGGGTGCGTGCGTAAAAATTTTGATTTGTCCCATACTAAAGAGTATACTGTCGAGGCAGGGAGACCCGATACGTTTTCCTTTGAGATGCTCGATGTCCTGAAAAATAACAACGTAGGAAGAATAAGCATAAACCCGCAGACGATGAACCAGAAAACGCTTGACCGTATTGGTCGCAGGCACAGTGTCGAGCAAACGGTTGATGCATTTAATATGGCAAAAAAATATGATTTCAGCATCAATGCAGACCTTATTGCAGGTCTGCCCGATGAAACGCAGCAGGACTTTAACTACACTCTCGATGAGCTTTTAAAGCTTTCGCCCGATGCAATTACGGTGCACACTATGTATCTTAAGCGTGCGGCAAGCCTTATAAGCGAGTTTGAGAAATACCGCTTTACCTCTGAGGTTTCCGAAATGATGCGCCTTGCAAACGAAAAAATGAAAGCAAATGGCTATGAGCCCTATTACTTATACAAACAGAAAAACACACTCGGCAATCTTGAAAACGTTGGCTTCAGCAAAACGGGACACGAGTGCTTGTACAACATCTACATTATGGAGGAAGTGCACACCGTACTTGCAATGGGTGGCGGTGCATCGACAAAAATGGTTTGCGGCGACAGAATAGAGCGTATTTTTAATCCTAAAGAGGCTGCGGATTATATAAACAGAATTGATGAGATAATAGAGAAAAAGCGTAATAACTTTTTGATTTAGGGGGATTATTGTGATTGAAATCTACGTTGACGGCAAAAGTGTTACTTTAGAAAAAGGGTGCAACGTAAGAAACTTTCTTCTGAATAACAACAAACAATCTGAAGTTCTGGCATATAAAGTAAACAACAAAATCGTAGATAAAGACTATGTTTTTGAAAACGGGGATGAGGTAGTTTCGCTCACAATCAGAGCGGATGAGGGGTACCTTATTTATAAAGAAACGCTTATACTTGTCTTGATTGATGCGGCAGAGCAGCTCTATGGTGCGGCACCCGTCAGCGTAAGGCAATCGGTAAACAAGTCCACATACTTTGAGATAGAGGGCGTTTTAAAGGATAGGGAAAAGGTTGCCCGTGATATAAAAAACAAAATGAAAGAAATTGTAGCAAAAGACGAGCCTCCCATTTTTTTTGTAACTGACAGACTGTCGGCATCAAAGCTTTTTGAAGAATGCAAAATGCATGAGCGTGCCGAGGATGTAAAAAGCCTTCCTACCGATGAGGTGAAAATGTGCAAGGCAGGGGAAAG
>JAZRPN010000160.1:0-19785 GCA_045649225.1 Clostridia bacterium
CCGTGGGGCTGCACCTATCCAGCGTGCAGTTATGGACGGAGAAAAGGTAACGGGCGTTACAAGTATGTATATGGAAAAAGGGCTCGACACGGGTGATATACTCATAAAGGACGAGGTTGAAATCACTCCCTTTATGACGTCGGGTGAGCTTCACGATATCTTGGCAGAAATGGGTGGAAAGGTGCTTCTTGAAACGCTCGATGCTCTTAAGGACGGTACTGTTACCCCCGAAAAGCAGGACGATTCACTCTCCTGCTACGCATCTCAGCTTTCAAAGGCTGAGGGTGAGATCGACTGGTCAATGACGAGCAAGGATATTATAAACAAGGTACGTGCCTTTAACCCATGGCCCATGACCTATAGCTACCTCGATGGAAAACGCATAGTTCTCGATATGGCGTATCCGTCTGAGCTTACAGGTAAAGAGGGCGAGGTTTTAAGAGCCGACAAAGACGGCATAGTTATAGGCTGTAAAGATACAAGTATTCTCATAAAAAATATAAAGGTAGAGGGCAAAAAGAAAATGTCCGTTGAAAACTACCTTCTTGGGCATACTATAGAAAAAGGAACAATATTAGGAAACAGGTGATTTTATGTTTGGATATTATTATGGCGGAAGCGGCTACACGCTCGTTTTAATTACGGCACTGCTTTCAATTATTGCATCACTTAAGGTTAACTCCACATTTTCCAAATATTCAAAAGTGCGTACTGCACGCAATCTTACGGCAGAGCAGGCGGCAAGAAGCATCCTTGACGCTAACGGGCTTCACAATGTCCGTATTGAGAGCGTTTCGGGTAATCTTACCGACCATTATGACCCACGCACAAATGTTATCCGTCTTTCAGATTCTGTAAGAACGTCAACATCTGTAGCGGCGGTGGGCGTTGCCGCGCACGAGGCTGGCCACGCAGTTCAGCACGCAATCGGCTATGCTCCGATAAAGCTTCGCAACACGCTTGTTCCCGTTGCAAATATAGGCTCAATGGCAGGTCCGTACCTTATTCTTATCGGGCTACTTCTTTCAAGTTCACTCAGCAGCATTCTCCTCAATATAGGAATATGGTTCTTTGCGGCGGCAGTTCTTTTCCAGATAGTAACACTCCCTGTTGAATTCAACGCATCTTCGCGTGCAATAAAGGCGCTTGACGAGGGAATGTATCTTGAGGGCGACGAAATTCCCAAGGTTAAAAAGGTGCTCGGTGCAGCTGCTATGACATATGTTGCGGCGGCGGCAGTGTCGGTTGCAAACCTTTTGAGATTTATCCTGCTTGCAGGCGGAAGAAGGCGTAACGACTGATGGCACAACTTTCAAAAGGGCGTGAGGCGGCACTTAAGGCTCTTGTTGCAGTTGAAAAGGACGGGGCGTATCTTAACATCGCTATCCGTGATATTTTGCAAAATTCCGATGATGTTCGGGATAATGCACTTTCAATGCAGCTTGCCTTTGGCGTTACCAAAAACAAACTTTATATTGACAACATAATTGAAAACATCTCCACCATTAAGCTTAAAAAGCTTTCTGTGTGGATACACAATATACTCAGAATAGGGATTTACTCGATTAAATTTCTTGACAGAATTCCCGTAAGTGCAACGGTGAGCGAATGTGTAAAGCTCAGCCGCCGCTATGGGCACAGTGCTTCGGCAGGTTTTGTAAATGCAGTTTTGCGAAAAGCAAGCTCGTCGGGGGATTTTCTTCCCAAGGATAAAGAGAGTGCTCAGTATTATTCTGTTTTATACTCGCTCCCCCTTTGGCTTACAGAGCATTGGCTAAGCGAGGGTTACGGCGAAGACTTTTTCAAAGCAATGAACGAAACTCCGCCTACAACTGTGCGTCTTAACACACTTAAGGCAAATGCACTTGGCAGCGATTTTGAGAAAGTTTCGGGCAGCGAAAATGCTTATTACTATACAGGTAGCGGCAGTGTGGAAAATACCGAAGAATACCGTGGCGGTCTTATAACCGTTCAGGACACAGCTTCGCAAAAAGCAATCGAGTTACTTGGTATCAGGGAAAATATGCAGGTACTTGACCTTTGCGCCGCCCCCGGCGGAAAAACAACCTACGCCGCACAAAGAATGGGCGGCACCGGCAAGGTGGTGTCTTGCGATATACATAATCACAAGCTTCCGCTGATTGAGGCAAACGCTCAAAGGCTCGGTCTTGAAAACGTGAGCGTTATTCAAAACGATGCACTCGAGCAAAAAAAAGTTTTTGAAAAAGCGTTTGACTGCGTTATTGCCGATGTTCCCTGCTCGGGACTTGGTATTATAAGACGCAAGCCCGATATTAAATGGACAAAAACCAGGGAAGAGATTACTTCTCTCATTCCAATCCAGCAAAAGATTTTGCACAATGCATCCTTGTATGTAAAAAAAGGCGGCAGGCTTTTATATTCGACCTGCACCATTAACCGCGCGGAAAACGAGGACAACGTTTTGCATTTTCTTGAAAATCACAGTGATTTTGTCTTGGCGGAGGAATGCCAACCCTGCGGACTTCAGCTTACCCCGCACCTTTTCGGGACAGACGGCTTCTTTGTTGCCGTTTTTGAAAGGAAGTAAATTTATTGAATTTAGGCGACCTTACTTTAAATGAATTAAAAGAATATATCGTGTCTATCGGCGAAAGCGCCTTTCGTGCAAAGCAGATTTTCAGTTGGGTACATTCGGGCATAGAGGATACAAACGAGATGACCAACATATCCAAGGCTCTGCGTGAAAGACTAAGCCAGAATTTTGAGGTTTTTCTCCCCCAGATTCACCGCAAACTCGTATCGAAGGTAGATAACACCGTAAAATACCTTATGCGTCTTTCAGACGGTAACATCATCGAAACAGTTGTTATGCAGTACCACCACGGCAGAAGCATCTGTGTGTCGAGTCAGGTCGGGTGCAGGATGGGATGCAGTTTTTGTGCGTCCACCTTGGGCGGTCTTGTCAGAAATCTTACGCCGTTTGAAATTGAGGGGCAGATCATCCGTGCTCAAAAAGACCTTGGCGAAAGAATCTCAAACATCGTCATTATGGGCATTGGCGAACCTCTTGATAATTACGACAATACAATCAAATTTATAAGAAACGTATCAGACGAAAATTCGCTTAATATAGGCGTGAGGCATATCACACTTTCAACCTGCGGTCTTCCCGATAAAATGCGAAAACTTGCAGAAGAGGATTTGCCGATAAACCTTGCACTTTCTCTGCACGCACCGACAGATGCGCAAAGAAAAGCCATTATGCCCGTTGCAAACGCCTACTCTGTAGCCGAGATTCTTTCGGCTTGCGACTACTACTATGAAAAAACTCACAGGCGTATCACATTTGAATACGCACTTGTTAAGGATAAAAACTCATCGGTTAACGATGCACTGACCCTTGCAAAACTGCTTGAAGGCAAAAACTGCCACGTCAATCTTATTCCCGTAAATCCCGTAACGGAGCGTGGAAATGTACGAACAAGCAGCAAGGAAACTATGGACTTTGTAAAAACACTTCAAAAACACGGTGTAAATGCAACACTGCGCCGTGAGCTTGGCCCCGATATCAACGCATCGTGCGGCCAGCTGAGAAATAATGAACTTTAAGCCGAAAGGCACTACGGAGGTGGGGGAATTGCAATTTTTCTCATTATCAGATCGCGGAAAAAGAAGAACAAATAACGAAGACTTTGCCATTGCAGAGGCCTTTAATGATTACATCATACTTATTCTTGCAGATGGTATGGGTGGCCATAGCGGCGGCGAGGTTGCAAGCGGATGCGGTGCAAAAACTGCACTTTCAAGCATCAAGTCAAAGCTTAAAAACAATTCCGATTCTCAGGAAATCCTTGATATTTTAAGCAAGGCGGTAAAACGTGCAAATCTTGAAATTCTTGCCGAGGCACAGACAAGGTCTTCACTCGAGGGCATGGGTACCACTATGGATGTGTGCGTGGTAAAAGGCAAAAATGCCTATATAGCACACGTCGGGGACAGCCGTGTCTATAAAATAGGCGCAGATGAAGAAATAACGCAAATAACCCGCGACCACAGTCTTGTAGAATTTATGCTGGAAAGCGGCGCTATAACTCCTGAGGAGGCTCAGCACCACCCTCAGAAAAATGTAATTACCCGTGCACTTGGCACAAACAGTTCTATAGAGGTTGACACCTTTACAACCGACATAGCTGAGGGCGACAAGCTTCTTCTTTGCAGCGACGGTCTTACCAATATGGTTGAAGAGGTGCGTATTGCTAAAATAGTGTCATCACAGGAAAGTCTTGAGCAAATAGCACATACCCTTGTTTCAGAGGCAAACACAAAGGGCGGCGTTGATAATATAACGGTAATCGTCGCCGGATGACGTATGGAGGTTTACTATGGATATGGATGGTAAAATTTTAGGCAACAGATATGAGCTTGTCTGCCGGGTTGGTCTTGGTGGCATGGCCATTGTATATAAAGCTAAAGACAGAATGCTTAACCGCTTTGTAGCTATAAAAATTCTGCGTGAGGAATTTAAGGAAAATGAGGAGTTTATCCGTCGTTTTAACGTTGAATCTCAGGCGGCGGCAAGCCTTTCTCATCAGAACATTGTGCAGATATACGATGTAGGCGAGGAAGACGGTCTACAGTATATAGTTATGGAGCTTATTGAGGGTAACACTCTCAAAAACTACATCAAAGAGTGTGGCGGCAAGCTTTCGTGGCGCGAGGCGGCAAACTTTACAATGCAGATTTGCCGTGCACTTGAACACGCTCATTCAAAGCACGTTGTTCACCGTGATATCAAGCCACAAAACATTATTATGACCGAGGGCAACAAGCTCAAGGTAGCAGATTTTGGTATAGCAAGGGCGGCAAATAATACAACTACGGTAAATTCTATGAACACGGCCGTTGGAAGTGCACACTACCTTTCGCCCGAACAGGCTCGCGGCGGATATACTGATAGCAGGAGCGATATTTATTCGCTCGGTGTTGTAATGTACGAGATGTTTACGGGCAGGCTTCCTTTTGATGCCGACAGTGGCGTATCAGTAATTGCTCAGCACCTGCACGAAAATCCCATCCCACCGTGTAGAATAAACCCCGATATTCCCAAAGGCATTGAGGCAATTATTATGCGCGCTATGATGAAGGAGCAGCGTCTGAGATACAAAAATGCATCGGATATGCTTGAGGACCTTATCTGTGTTTATCAGAATCCGTCTGTAAAGATTTCTTCACTTCACGCATATCTTCCCGCATCTGAGGGTGGAGCAAAAGATTCTCACGAGGATAACGGACGGGAGAACGTGCACCGCAGAAACAAATCCAAAAAGAAAAAAAGAAGTAAGCTTATTCCTTTTATAATCACCTTTGCCACTGCTTTTGTGGTCTTTATTACACTTATTGTTTATTTACTCGTTTTTGGCACAGGCAGAGCTGTCAAAATACCGGATCTTACCGGTTTGTCTTATGAAGAGGCAGCGGCAGTTGCCGAAAAGGCAAGCCGCGGAAATGTTGTTTTTGAGGTTATCAAGGAGCGCAGCGAACACAGCGTCGAGGAAAAGGGTGTTATTATCGAACAAACGCCCGAGGGAGGTCGCTCCACAAAACGCTCTCACGAGATAAAGGTTGTAGTAAGTCTTGGTGAGGTTGCAGTTGAGCTTGAGGATTACACAGGCGAAGAGTTTGACATTGTTAAGGAGTTTCTTACCGACGCAGGCTTAAAGGTAATCAAAAAGGAAATTGACAGCGACACATACAGCGAGGGCATAATTGCAAGACAACTTCCCGCAGAGGGAACCCAAATGGCAAAAGGCGATGAAATAACCCTTTATGTTTCTGTCGGCACTACCAATACAGTTGTTCCGAATGTTATCGGAAAAACTGCCGAAGAGGCAACCGTCCTGCTTGAAAGAAGCGATCTTAAAGTTAAAACCATTTACAAACAGCCAAATAACAAGTACAAAAAGGGCCAGATTTTCAAGCAAAGCATTTCGGCGCTTGAAAAAGTGCCCGTCGGTACGGAAATCGAGCTTTACGAGGTAAGCGGCGAAGAGGAAGAGCCAACACAAATTGGTGGCAGCGAGGATAACAACCCCAAGAAAAAGGTTACCCTCACTCTTGGCAATCTCCCGAAGGACCGCCAAAAAGTAAATATACGCCTTGTTCTTGACGGTCAGCGTTTCTATCAGGGGGATTTTGACACCGCTTCAGGAAAGGCTGTTATTCCCTTGGAGATTACAAAAACACTTAGTCTTGATGTTTACTATGACAGTGTCTATATAACTACGAAAGAGGTTAAATATTGATAGATAAAAAATGTGTTGATGGGGTAATCGTAAAAGGCATAGGCGGATTTTACTATATCTCGCACGACGGACAGATTACCGAGTGTCATGCAAGAGGTAAATTCCGAAAAGCCGAGATCACTCCCATTGTAGGAGATAATGTAACAATACAAATAAACGAAGATAACACCGGAAGCATCGTAAAAATCCACGAGCGTAAGAACTTTCTCGTTCGGCCCGGTGTGGCAAATCTCGATACCGTGGTAATTGTTTCAGCTGCGCGTAGCCCCATGCCCGATTTTTTCCTGATTGATAAGCTTCTTGTTTCGGCGGAAAGTAAGGACATTGAGGCAGTAATATGCCTGAACAAAACTGACCTTGTCGATGAAGACGAAGCAGACAGGTTTTCCTCAGTTTACGAAAAGGCGGGCTACAGGGTAGTAAGTGCAAGCGCCAAAACAGGCAAGGGCACCGAAGATATTCAAAGCATTATAAAGGGCAAAACCGTTGCTTTTGCAGGTCTTTCGGGTGTTGGTAAGTCAAGTCTTATAAAACGCATAACAGGGCTTGACCTCCAGACCGGTGGCGTCAGCAAAATTGAGCGAGGAAAGCACACCACACGCCACGTGGAGCTGTTTCCCTTTAACGATGGATTTGTTTTTGATACCCCGGGGTTTTCAAGGCTTGAAACAGACGAGCTCTATGCCTCGGATTTGTGGCAATACTTCCCCGAAATGCGTGAGCTTGAAGGGCAGTGCCGCTTCCGCACGTGCAGCCACAGAAGTGAAATTGGCTGCAGTGTAATTGAAGCAGTTGAAAACGGGCAGATTGCCCAAAGCAGATACGAAAGCTATACTACGCTTTTTAATACACTTAACGAAATAAAAGATTGGCAAAGAAAGGATGTAAACGTATGATAAAAATTGCTCCCTCATTATTTTCAGCAGATTTCAGTGATCTTAAAAACGAGGTCATTGCAATAGAAAAAGCTGGTGCAGACCTTTTGCACGTTGATGTTATGGACGGTAACTTTGTACCTAACTTAAGCCTTGGTCCCGTAGTGGTTCAGGCAATCCGTCCACACACAAAGCTTTTCTTCGACTGTCATCTGATGGTACAAAACCCGGGTATCTTCATAGAGCCCTTTGCAAAAGCAGGTGCAGACCTCATAACAGTTCACGCAGAGTGTGTACCTGACCTTAAGGAAATGATAGATAAAATCCATTCCTACGGCATAAAGGCGGCAGTTGCAATAAATCCCGCAACAAGCGCAGATGCAATAAAGGACATTCTCCCCTTTGCCGATATGATACTCGTGATGAGCGTTGTCCCCGGCTTTGGCGGTCAGAAGTTTATGGGCGAAGTGCTTGACAAAGTGCGCGCCATCCGTCAGATGCCACACGGAAAAGATATAACTATCGAAATCGACGGCGGTATCAACAAGGAAACTGCACCCCTTGCTATCGAGGCAGGCGTAGATATTCTTGTTGCAGGCAGCGCTGTGTTTATCAAAGATGCCTATAAAGAATCTATTGAGGCAATCAGACACAGTGCCGATAAAAATGAATGAGCATAAGGCAGCGGTGAGAAGCCGCTGCCTGTCTTTACGAAAAACACTCCCGCCCAAAAGTGCCGACATAAAGGATTTTGAAAATATCCCTCAGTTTGAGAGCGCTAAGACTGTATTTTGCTATGTTTCCGCAGAAAACGAGGTTAGCACCCACAGCCTTATAAAGCAAATGCTCGCCTTAAACAAAGAGGTTTTGGTGCCCCTTTGCACTGACAAATGCGGGAATATGGTCAGCGTAAAAATCAATTCCCTTGACGATTTATCGGAGGGAATGTATGGCATTTACGAGCCGATTTCCCATACCCCGTTTGACAAAACGAAAATTGATGTTGCAATAGTGCCGGGCGTGGCTTTTGATAAAGATGGCTATCGCATAGGCTACGGCAAGGGTTATTACGACAGATTTCTTGCGGATATTTCGCCGTTAAAGATAGGGCTTACACACAGTGAGCTATTCTTTGACTCACTCCCGCACGATGAAAACGATGTACAAGTAAATATTGTAATAAAAAAATGACTGTAAAGACTATTCTTTACAGTCATTTTTGTTGTTTTTACATTTCCTCAATTGCCCTTTCAAGTGCCTTTGCTACCTGATCGGGGCAACTTGTTCTTCTCGGTCCGCACGTAATTCCCTTAATCCTTGAGATTGCGTCCTCGGCTTTCATCCCTTTTAACAGAGCCGTGATGCCCTTGAGATTTCCGTTGCAGCCACCCAAGATTTCGATATTTTTTATTATGTGATTTTCGTCAAGCTCAACTATTGTTTTGTATGAGCAAACTCCTGCATTTGTATATTCCGTTACCATAGTCTTACCCTTTTATTTTTCTTCTGCGTTCTTTTCGCTGTTTTCTGCCTTATCGTTTTCAATGCCATCAACATAAACATTTACGATTGTGTTTTCAATGCCTGCATATGCCTCAACAGCATTTTTAACAGAATCCTGTATTTTAAGAGCCACATCGTTAATTTTTACGCCGAATTTTACTGTTACGTGCACTTCAATTACGGTACAGTCATCCCCTGACTCCACCTTTATGCCTTTTGTTGAAGCCTTTTTGCCAAGAAAATCTCCGAATGACGAGCCGCCACCGAGACCGACAACACCCTCAACCTCTCTTGCAGAGATTGCGCTGATTCTTACAATAACCTCTTCAGATATATTTATATTGCCATTTTCAGTTGCGATGAATTCATCTGTCAAACCAATCATTCCTTTCTCAATTGCACACAGTGCAAATCTGTTTTCATATAGTATTATACCATAACCTGAAAAATAATCAAGTATTAACCTAATTCATTTCCATAATTTTTATTTTATCCTGCGAAATTCCGCTCTGCTCCGTTACAATTTCGGATATTTTGGCAGTATTTGCACTGTCTAAGGCATCGGTTTTTACAACGACATTTGCCATATCGTTATTTATATAGCAGACGACATCTTCAAACCCTTTTGCACGCAGTAAATTTTCGATAGCGGTTTCCGTTTCTGTGTTTTGCGCAAGCTTGAGCATTCCCTGCTGAGCCGCACTTTTAGCTTCGATATCGGCATTTTCGTTTTCTATAAGCGAATTAAAGGTTTCTATCGACTTACTGCGGCCTGCCTCACGGTCAATGCGTGCCTGGGTGAAAAAGTCAGTTTCCTCGCCTGAAATCTCCTTCGAATCGACAAGCTGAGTCTCACCAAGATACTTTTGCTGATTGCCCACACTTTGCGGATTTCCCGTTTTCGCATTAAAATACCCCGCCGTACCCACAACTATTGCAAGTGCCGCAATAATCAGCTGTTTTTTGCGTATAACCATCATCATAACTATTCCTTCCTTTCACAAACCACTATTTTATGCGGTGCAATACCAAGCACTGTTTGTGTGCTTTTTATAAGCGCCTCTTTTACGCGGCTTTCTCCCCCGCCGTCAGCCACAATCAAAACCCCCCGAATTCTGGGAGCTATCTCCTCGGAAACAAGTGCCTCCTCACCGTTTTGCGCGCTCAGAATTACGGTCTTTTTCTGCTTTCCGTCAGTATCGTAACTATAGCTTTTTAAGCCTTCATTATCCTTTACAATCATAACACTGACCTCTCCCGCACCCTTTATTTCCGAAAGAATTTCTGAAAGCTCATCATCAATGCTTTCTGTAGCTATTTGCGGAATTTCGTTTTCCTGCGGGACTTTTTTCACTGCAGAAAGCGTACTGCCACCCACAACAAACAAAATCCCGACTGCTAATAATATATATATTACAGTATTTCCCGATTTATCCCTGAAAAATTTACTGATTATCTTCATTTACCGTTTTTATCCTTTCTCTCGGAACTTTAAGCTCGTTTGTTATATAAAGCACCGCCTTGCTCTCGTCGCCTGAAAGCCGCAATGTAACCGAGGTAATATTTCCGTCGTTATCGGTTTCGACAAAAGCTTTTGACCCGTGCACCATTTGCGCATTTATTTTTTCGTTAAGGTTTTCACGGTGGCGCATAATAACCTCTGCCCTGTATGTCGCCTCGGCAGACGAAAAGTCAATCTCCGTGTTTTCCGACTTAAAATTTAAATCTTTTATATTAAATGGAATTGGGGAAAGCACCGTAGCTACAATCATAAACCCTATTGCAAGCGATGCAAATTTTTTTATGCTCCCCTCGGGCATAAGCATCTGCGCCAGAGCACTAAGCGTCATTACACACCCCAGAGAAATTATGTATTCCTTCATCAAATCTCTCCTCACATCAGCGATGCAATCGCAATAACCATAATCACGCCCATACACGCAACCGACGAGAAAAGCATATCTATACATTCGCTCGTTTTCTTAAGCACAGTTGATACACTGTTTTCCGAAACAGGTGCGGCAACTGCCGCCGTTATCCTGAAAAGCATTGACACCACCCATATTTTAATCATCGGCACAACAAACATTGCAAATATCATAACCACCGCCGTTATCCCCACGGCATTCTTTAAAAGAAGTGCCGACTGCATAACGCTTGACATCGCCTCCGATATTGATCCGCCCACCACGGGCACGGCAGTTGTAACCACAAACCTCAGCCCCCTTGTTGCAAGGTTGTCAAACGAATTGGATGCAAAGTGCGACACCCCCAGAATTCCCACAAAAAACGTCATCGAAAGAGCAAGCAGCGTTTTGTACAGCTTTGCAAATATTTCAGAAAACTCGTTCATTACCGCACTCTGGCTTATCCCGCATAAAAGCGATGTCGCGCCACGCAGCAAACATAGTGGCGTTATAACATTTTTAATAAGCGAAGAAAATGCATTGCAGACAAAAAATACCACAGGGTGCGAAAAGCTTCCCACAACACCTCCGCCCGATATATAAAGCATCGCCATTGCAGGCACAACCGACTGCAGCAGCACGCTTATATCGTGAAGCGTGGCAAGAACGTACCCGCACGTCTTTTCAAAAGCGGCAACCGTAATTGTTGCAAGGTAAACAAAGCAGGCAAAATGCGTTGCCGTGCTTACACCCTTTTTTCCGAAAGAACTCTGCAGATTATTTACTATCGCACAAACTATCACGAGTGATGCGATAACGCCTATCATAGCAACACTTGCTTTAAGTTCGCCGAAAAACAGGCCTACAAGCTTGTTTATGAGACTATCTGTATCGGGCGAGAACTTGCCGTCAACAATGTTTTGTATTGATGCGTTAAAATCAAAATCCCCGAAAACCTGCTTTATGTTTTCGGCGGCAGACTCGGTAAGAACCGGTTCTTTTATGTTTTCCATATCATTTAATTATCCCTATAATTCTGACAAATGCCTCACGTGCAATCGGAACTGTCAGTACGCATATTGCGACTTTGCCTGCCATTTCAACACGGCTTGCGAGAGCCTTTTCGTTTGCATCAACGCAAAGTTCGCTTCCTATCTGCGTTATGTAGGCAATCCCCGTTATCTTTAAAATGGGCCCGATAAACTCTGCCCCCGATTCACTGTACTGAGAAAACTCTTTAACCGCCTCTATTACATCGGATGCGTAAGGCAAAATAAATGCAACAAGCACCACAGAAGCGGCTACGCTTATGAGCTGACCAACCTCGGGCTTAATTTCCTTAACGCACATTGCAAGGATCGATATGCATACTGCCAGAGCAGTTATTGTAACTATATTCACAGCCCAAACACCGACTTTACAGTTTCAAAAAGCTGACCGATTTTATTAACAAGCATAAAAAGCACAATCACAAGCCCTGCAATTGTTGTCATAAGAGCCTGTTCGTCTCTTCCCGAACGCGAGAGAAGCTGATTTAAAACTGCCACAATTATTCCTATGCCTGCTATCTGGAAAATCAAATCAACATCTGCTCTTGTGTCCATGTATATCCCTCCCTAAATGATCAGTATAAAAACAGCAACCCCCACAAGAAAACTCCCCCGAAGCATAAGGCTCCCCTTTGTTTTTATGTTTTGGACAGTGTCGCCAAGCTCGTTTGAAAGCTCATCCATAAGAGCCCTTATGTTAAGAAGCTGTCCCTCGAAATCGGGTGCCGAAAGACCTGAAGCAAAGCGGTCAAGGGCATCCTTGTCCCTGATTGAAAGCGTTTTGCACAAGGAGGCGGTTTTCTGCACTGCCCCCGCAGGCGACATACCATCTTTTATAAAGCTCGATGTCTTCGTAAAAAATCCCCCCGCCTTTAAAAAGCAGTCCTCAAGCGGAGCATGGCTTGAACGAAGCACCCCCTCCATAAGCCTCAGTGAAGATATAATGGATTCGAGTGTATGTCTACGCTCGCACATCTGATTATATTTACCTGCCCCTATAAGAACAGTTGCCATAAAAAGCAAAAATGCACCTGTGAATTTAAGCACGCTCAATCACTCTCCCGTCTGAAATTACTTTTTCCACTGTTGCAGGTCCGCACCGATCGCTAAGCACAATTATTCTTTCAAAAACTCCGTTTTCAATGAGCGAGCCTATGTATTTTCTGCGACTCACATCCTTTTCGGAATATCCGTGAACGGATGTGATTATTTTTGCTCCGCAGTTTATAACCTGATAGATTGCCTTTTCCTCATCAAAGCTACCTGTTTCATCAGTAATTATCACCTCGGGCGACATTGTTCTCAGAAGCATTTCAATCCCCACCCCTTTGGGGACACCGTCAAGCACGCAGGTGTATTTGCCTATATCGTTTTGGGACGCACCGCCCACACAGGCGGCAATTTCGGAGCGTTCATCTGCGATGCATACCCTGTACCTGTTACCTAAGTTTCTTGCTATATCCCTGAGCACAGTCGTTTTTCCGCATCCCGGCGGCGAAATTATAAGAGTGTTAAAAATCCTGCCTCCACTCTCTATCGTATTCATAAATTTGTCCGATACACCCTTTACTTCTCTTGCTATACGTATACATATGGCAGAGATATCACCCATATATTTTACGTTTCCGTTTTCTACGGTTACGCTCCCGCACACGCCAACTCTGTGCCCACCTGCAAGCGTAAGGTACCCTCGCACAAGTGTTGGCTGTACGGCGTAGATGCTTCCTCTGCACATATCGGCAATCACTTTTGCAAGCTGGGCCTTGCTCACCTTAATCCCTGTATCACACAGCCGTCCTTTTATTGTAATAGCGCACGAGCCCTCGGCAACAATGCGTATTTCCTGGATATCTTTTTCGTTAAAAAACCTTATTGCTCCTGAAATTTCATTCGGGAGAAACTTAAGCACACTTTCCAGTCCCATATTTATCCCCTCGTCTTAAATATATTCGTACAGGCTTATAAAATAACAAAATTTTGGTTGCTTTTTATTTTGTTATGTGTTAAAATATATTGGTGATGGTTTGTTTATTAACAGAAAGGGTGTAGAAAATGGAGAAAACAACACTTCTTGTTATGGCTGCAGGTATGGGCAGCCGCTATGGCGGGCTCAAGCAAATAGACAAAATCGGTCCTAATGGAGAGATTCTTCTCGACTTTTCAATTTATGATGCCGTTAAGGCAGGTTTTGATAAAGTCGTATTCATAATCCGCAAGGATATCGAAAAAGATTTCAGAGAAATCACAAAGCAGAGAATAGAAAAAATGGTGGATGTTGACTACGCTTTTCAGGAGCTTGACATTCTCCCCGCAGGTTTTACAGTTCCCGATGGGAGAACAAAACCCTGGGGCACGGGCCACGCAGTTTACTGTGCAAAAGACAAGGTAAATACTCCCTTTGCTATAATAAATGCTGATGACTACTACGGTCAGAAGTCGTATAAAATTATAAACGACCATCTCAAATCACAAAACGAAACGTGCATGGTAGCGTTTGAACTTGGCAAAACCCTTACAGATAACGGCACCGTTTCACGCGGTGTTTGCGATGTTGAGAACGGTTACCTTAAAAAAGTTGTTGAGCACACTGCTATTGACAAAAACAGCGGTATCGCCCTTGATAAAGAGGTTTCCATGAATATGTGGGGCCTTAAGCCCGATATATTCGGCGAGATTGAAGAGCAGTTTATCCCTTTCCTTAAAAACCTTTCTAATCCGATGAAAGAGGAGTTTTACATTCCCTTTGTTGTTGACAGCCTTATCAAGAACAAAGGTGAGAAGGTGAGGGTGCTTACAACTGATGAAATGTGGTACGGCGTTACATATAAAGAGGATAAAGAAAGCGTTGCAAAAGCAATGCTTGAGAAAATAGATGCCGGTTTGTACGAAAATCTTTAATGAGGTGAAAAAATGAGTTACACAATTAAAGAAATTATCCGTAAATTTGAAATTGAAACAGATATAGTTCCCTACGGTAACGGTCATATAAACGATACATATCTTTGCGATGTTAAGCCGGGCTATATTCTTCAGAAAATAAATACAAATGTTTTTAAAAATCCTGAAGAGGTAATGTCAAACATTGTCCGTGTAACACGATTTTTAAGCGATAAAATCACCCAAAACGGCGGCAACTCCAAGAGAGAAACTATGAATGTCATCAAAACAAGGGACGGGAACGACTTCTATAAATTTGACGATAACACATATTTCAGAATGTACGACTATGTGGAAAACACCGTAAGCCACGAAACTGTTGAAGACCCGAAGCAGTTTTTCGAGGCGGGCAAAGCATTCGGTAAATTCCAGAAGATGCTCAACGATTTCCCCGCAGATGAGCTTTTTGAAACAATTGTTGATTTCCACAACACCCCTGTGCGTGTAGCTCAGCTTGAAAAAGCAATTGAGAAGAATTATAACAATAGGCTTGAAGAGGTTGGCGCAGAAGTTGAAATTGCAAAGAAATACTCTAAGTACGCTCCGCTGGTTGTTGATTCAATCGCAAGCGGCGAAGTTCCGCTTCGAGTAACACATAATGACACAAAGCTTAACAATATTCTCTTTGACAAGGATACCGACGAGGCAGTTTGCGTTATCGACCTTGACACCGTTATGCAGGGCTCACTTTTGTACGATTTCGGCGATGCGCTTCGCTTTGGTGCATCAAGCGGAACAGAGGACGAAAAGGACCTTTCCAAAATCTGGTTTGACCTTGATAAGTTCGAGCACTTTGCAAAGGGCTTTCTTGGAGAGATGAAAGGCTCACTTACTCCTAAGGAAATTGAGCTTCTGGCAGAATCTGCACTCATTCTTACATACGAGTGCGGAATCCGTTTCCTTGCAGACTACTTAAACGGAGACACTTACTTTAAAACCAAATACGATACACACAACCTTGACAGAGCAAGAACACAGCTTAAGCTCGTTGTGGATATCGAGAGTAAGTTTGACGAAATGAAGAAAATCATCGCTAAATACATTTAACAAATTTAAGCCGAGGGGGCTCCCCTCGGCTTAAGTCAACGAGGGATAAATTTATGATAACTAAGGTTAACACGGGCTCGGTTGCCGGGCTTGACGGTTCAAGAGTAATTGTTGAGGCAGACTTTTCAAACGGGCTTCCATCGTTTGATGTTGTAGGTCTTCCCGACACAACTGTGCGCGAGGCAAAGGAAAGAGTGCGCTCTGCCATTCGCAACAGCGGTTTTGACTTTCCCGCAAAGAGGGGGATTATAAATCTTGCCCCTGCTGATTTAAAAAAAGAGGGAACGCAGTTTGACCTGCCGATTGCCATAGCAATCCTTGTTTGCACAGGTCAGCTCAAGGCAAATACGGACGAATTTTCGTTTGTGGGTGAGCTTGGTCTTTCAGGAGAGCTCCGTAGCGTAAGCGGGGTGCTTTCCCTGGCATCGTGTGCGATTGAAAACGGCATAAAAAAGATTTTTGTGCCATTTGAAAACGCGGGCGAAGCAACGCTTGCAGGCGACATTGAGGTCTACGGCGCTAAAAGCCTTGCCGATGTGTATAAACATCTTTTGGGCGAAAGCATCATCTCTGCAACAAAGAGTAATATAAATCAGCTTTTCCTTGAAAGTTGTAAATACAGTGTTGATTTTTCCGATGTTCGCGGTCAGGCGGCGCTTCGCAGAGGCGTTGAGATAGGCGTATCTGGCGGTCATAACATACTGATGATTGGAACACCGGGTAGCGGTAAGTCGATGATTGCACAGCGCATCCCGACCATACTTCCCGATATGACAATTGATGAGGCGGTCGAGGTTACAAAGATATATTCCGTAGCAGGCGAGTTGGAGAACGGTCAGCACCTTATATCAAGCAGACCGTTTCGCACACCACATCACAGTGCAAGCTCCCCCAGCATAGTTGGCGGGGGCTCAAAGGCACGCCCCGGTGAAATAACGCTTGCACACAACGGAGTACTTTTCCTTGATGAGTTTCCCGAGTACAAAAAAGATGTTATAGAGGCAATGCGTCAGCCGCTTGAGGACAAAAAAATAACCGTTTCTCGTGCGGCGGCATCCTATACATATCCTTGCAACACAATGCTTGTCGTCGCTCTTAACCCATGCAAATGCGGTTATTACGGCGACGGAAGCGGAAGATGCCATTGCTCCGAGAGCGACGTTCGCAGGTATCTCGGCAAGATAAGCGGGCCGATTTTAGACAGAATTGATATTCAGCTTGAGGCATCGCCCGTAAGATATAATGAACTTACAAGCGAGCGCGGAGAAAGCTCGGCAGAAATAAAAGAACGTGTTAACAACGCACGCAGAATTCAAAAACTACGCTACAAAAGCGACAGCATAACCTGCAACGCACAGCTTGGCGGTGAATTGATTGAGAAGTACTGCTCAATCACCGAGGAAGAAAGTGCTATGCTTAAGGATGCTTTTGATAATATGGGGCTTACTGCCCGTGCATATTCACGCATTTTAAAGGTTGCCCGTACCATAGCCGATATGGAGGGGCGTGAAAAGATAACCACCTTTGATATTGCAGAAGCAATCGGCTACAGAAGCTTAGACAGAAAATATTTTAACTAAAAAAAGAAAAAGCACCGTCAAAAGGCGGTGCTTTTTATAATCTCCGTTCCTAAGGGGATAGGAAAAATTGTTCAGAACGGACAAACTGAGCCAAGAAGTCGACAGGCTTCTTGGGTTACCCGAAGGCGTACGATGGTACGTCGAGAGGCGAAGTTTGTTCGTAGCAAAAGGCTTATAAAAAAGAAAAATCTCATTTACAATGAGATTTTTCAACCAAAATATAAAGCTCTAAATATTTCCGTGTTTAACCACGATCATATATAATAGGTCGCCTTTTGCAATCTGGGCGATTTTAACATCCCCTACTTAAAATATGTAATTTTCCATTGCCTTTCTTACGAAATCCAAATCTTCACGGTATGTCATACCTATCCATGTGTCAGGGCTGCGAAGCACCTTTATCTTGGCGTTCTCGCTTTTGATTATTTCCGCCACAAAGTTTGGCAAAACATATTCGCCCTTGAGTTTATCGTCGAGTCCATTTAAAAAGCTTTCAAAACCGCTTTCAAGCTTTTCAAAAACGCTTGGGAAAAATCCCCACATATTCATCGATACATCTGTATCAAGCGGGAGAAGTGTGTCTTTGCCTATGTTGTAATTCTCGGTAATCTCTGCAAGATACCCGTCTTTAACCTCGCACACACCTCGTGTAACTGTGCCATTGTCGCTGAGTGTATTTTTAAGCTTGTATGCCACCATACACATCTCATCCGATGTATCAAAATGGTCTGCCACAACCTTGTAGGCGCTCTTTCCGTAGTAATCGTCGGAATTTACAACCACAAACGGAGTGTCAATAACATTTCTTGCGCAAAGCACTGCCTGCACGGTGCCCCACGGTTTTGCGCGCTCTTTGGGGCATTCAATACCTCCCGGGAGGTCGCCAAGCTCCTGAAAAGCGTATTCTACGTCAATAACCTTTTCGGTGTGCCTGCCTATAATTTGTCTGAAGTCGTGCTCCATTTCCTTTTTTATTACAAAAACAACCTTTTCAAAGCCTGCTTTTTTCGCATCATTTACGGAATAGTCAAGCAGTATCTCACCGTTTTTCCCAATCGGTTCTATTTGCTTAAGACCGCCGAAACGGCTGCCCGCTCCTGCCGCCATAACAAGAAGTGTCTTTTTCATTTTCCCATCCCCTATCTTATTTAAGTATATTTTAATTTACAAAAAAAGTCAAGTTTATTCAAAATTACAGTTGTAAAAGCAAAATTTATGGTGTATAATACGTCTTGAGGAGGTGTTTTTTATGGCACAGGTAACAAAAGATATGATAATTATGGACGTTCTTAATTTAGATAGAGGTACAGCACAGTTTTTCTTTGAAATTGGTATGCACTGCCTTGGCTGCCCGTCTGCAAGCGGTGAGTCAATTGAGGAAGCATGTGCAGTTCACGGTGTTGATGTAGATACTCTCGTGAATAAAATCAACGACTACCTCGCAAACAAATAATCAATATCCATAAAAAGCCGTAGAGTTCACTCTACGGCTTTTTGTTTTTTTAACTGCATCAGTTCTCTCACTCCGCAAATAAAAATAAACACGGCAAAGCACTTGCTTAAAACAGAAGAAGACAGTCTTACCGCAATATACGCCCCCAAAAGCGAGCAAGGAATCCCCGTAATAATCATCGGCAGAGCGGAAAATTTTACATTTTTGTTTTTTATGTGTACAATAAGCGCAACAACTGCCGTCGGCACAAAGTATACAAGATTTATCGTCTGGGCAGTGTGCTGGTTTACACCTAAAAGCATTGTTAGTGCGGGAATGAGTATCATTCCTCCGCCAACACCCATTCCGCTTATTATTCCTGAAAAAAACCCAATTAGAATAGCCAACATCAATATCGCCTACCTGAAAAACATTCTCACTGCACTTATTATCATCACAACGCCAAAGCCACCCCGTATATATTTTTTGGGCAGTTTTGAAAGAAGCTTTGCACCTATCACTGCACCGATTGCACCGCCGATTGACGCCCTAAGCGTAAGACCGACGTCAAAAAACCCGCTTTTTGTATAAACAGTTATTCCCGCAATTGCAAGCGGGAGTATTATTGCAATCGCTGTTGCGTGTGATTTTTTTGGATCAAGCTTTAGCAGGTTTTCCAGCGCAAGTACGGCGATTATTCCGCCGCCCGATGCGAAAAACCCGTTTACAATGCCAATAAGCGCACCTATAAGATACTTTTTTATTTTCATTACGATACAAGCATTTCAAGTCTTAATTTATCGGCAATCATTGCGATAAACTCAGAGTTTGTGGGCTTTCCCTTGTTGTTGCTTACAGTGTAGCCGAAAAGGTTGTAAAGCTCTTCCTCGTTACCACGGATGCACGCAACCTCAATTGCATGGCGGATTGCTCTTTCAACACGGCTTGGAGATGTGTTGTGCCTTGTTGCAACCTTGGGATAAAGTTGCTTTGTTACGGCATTTATAAGCTCAGTGTCCTTGATGCTCATAATAATCGCATCCCTCAGATACTGGTATCCCTTTATATTTGCAGGCACTCCAACCGAGTGGATTGTGTTCGTTACCGAAATTTCAATCGCACGGTCAGACGGTCTGTCGCTCACATTTGCACCACTTGCCTGCGAAACACG
>JAZRPN010000161.1:0-2745 GCA_045649225.1 Clostridia bacterium
GGCATAAACCTGAGCACAAGAACTCAGGAACCAACACAGCCGCCTGCCGTGAATACTGCATTCAGGGCAAGAGAAGATATGCTTGAAGACGCGCTCTCGTGCGTGGTTGGTATATCGAGCGCCGAAAACACTCAGAAAAGCGGCAGTACATGGTATATGGGCAGCGGTGTTATGGCAACTGACGATGGGTACATTATTACAAATCAGCACGTTATCGGGGCGCGTCCGCAGAGAATTGTGGTAACACTCAGCAGTGGTAAAACTATCGAGGGCAAAACCGTGTGGAGCGACAGTGCGCTTGACCTTGCAATTGTAAAGATTGAAGGAAAAAACTACCCCAAGCTAAACCTTGGCGACGCAAAAAAACTGCGTGTCGGGGAAGAAGTAATTGCTATCGGCAATCCGCTTAGTATGCAGTTTGAACGTACCGTAACAGCAGGGATAATAAGTGCCCTGGGTCGAAGCATAAATATAGAGACCGACAACGGCTCAACCTATATGGAAGACCTTATCCAGACAGACGCTTCGATAAACCCCGGAAACAGTGGTGGACCTCTTATAAATTCAAACGGTGAGGTTGTAGGGATAAACACCATAAAGGTAAGCAGTGCCGAGGGAATGGGCTTTGCAGTGCCGGTGAACATCTGTGCACCAGTTATAGAAAGGCTTAAAAACGTTGGAGAATTCCGAACCCCTTACCTCGGACTATATGCATGTACTGCGGAAGCCGCAAGATACAGCGGTCAGGATATAAGCTTTGAAAACGGAATATACGTTGCCCGTGTTGACAGTAACGGGCCGGCATTCTCTGCAGGACTTCGCTTTGGAGATGTTATTCAGGCAATGAACGGAAAGAGCGTTAATTCAATGCTTGAACTGCGTGAAATTCTTTTTGAACGGCAGGGCGGGGAAACGATAGAAGTTGAGTTTGTGCGTGATGATACTATAAGAAAAGTAAACGTAATGCTTGGTCATAAGGAAATGTAAAAATGCCCAGAACGCAAAAGGCGACAAAAATATATGGTGTAAATAAGTGGGGAAATATTTAGATAATGTGTTATTTGAAGAAAAATCTCAAAAGAGATTTTTCTTTTTTTATGTGCCTTTTGCTACGAACAAACTTCGCCTCTCGCTGTATACATATACAGCTTCGGGTAACCCAAGAAGCCATCAGGCTTCTTGGCTCAGTTTGTCCGTTCTGAACTTTTTTCCTATTCCCTTAGCAGTGCTTTTTGTGGTCTAAAGCAAGAAACCGTACATAAAATGTTACAGATATGAAAATCGGGACTTAACAATTGTAAAACTCGGGAGGAAAATGGTGGAATTAAAAAGCGCCATAAACCGCGTAATAAAGCCATTTTCCGAGAAAACAAAATAAAAATAATTAAGAAAATATTACGAAGTTTTAACAAAAAACGACGAAAAAGCTTGACAAAAGAATTAAAACTGCTTATAATGGACTTCGGCAAAGGAAGTGTTAAAATGAAACTCAAATGCAAAACAAAATCACTTGTTGCAGCTTTTGCAGCAGCAGTGATGTTTGTAACAAATAATCCTACCGTATTTGCAGCCTACAGCAGTGCTTCAGCAGAAAGCATCAGACTCAAGGCTCTGGGTGAATACTACTCAGGCAATGCACATATCGTAGCAATGGCAGATTCTGCTCCGACAATTATTGATAACGTAGTAAAAAATGCGAAATCAACAAAAGGCGTTGCTTACAGTGAGATTACTGAAACCGAAGAGCTTGCTTATAACACAGTTAAAAAGCTTAACAGCAGCCTCGAAGCAGGTACAATCGTAACTATTAACGAGGGTGAAGCGGGCAAGGCAGTACGCACAGTCAAGATTAAATATGTTGACGGTGAAGAAGTTTCACGTGAAGTTATAAACGAGGATGTAGTAAAGCAGCCGGTTGACAAGGTTGTAGAATACGGCAGCAAGAACGCAACTGCAAATTCACCTGTAAGCACAGGTGCACTTAATTATAAATATGTGCTCGAATGTACCGCAACCGCTTACGACCTCTCTCCTGAGGAAAACGGCGGTTATGGCGGAATGACAGCAACTGGCGTACCGCTTGACAAGGGCGTTATCGCAGTTGACCCTCGTGTTATTCCTCTTGGTTCAAGAGTTTATATTGAGGCTCTTGACGGCAGCTGGAGCTACGGCTATGCAGTAGCGGCAGATACCGGTGGAGCAATTAAGGGAAATAAGGTTGACCTTTGCTACAGAACAAGGTCAGAGTGCATTCAGTTTGGCAGAAGAAAGTGCCGCGTATATGTACTTAACTAATTCGGAATGCGAAATTCGAAATGAATGATAAAGAGCTGTAAAAAATTTTACAGCTCTTTTTTTGTTGTATAGGAAATTGCGTAGAAAAACAATGCTTAGAATTTTGAACAAAATGCTCATCAGAGTGTACTTTTACGCGGTAAAAGTACCAAAAGCGTCGGGGGATTGCGATTTCCCCCGAGCCCCCTTCGGCCAAGAAGAGTAGAACTTCACAAGCCTTAAACTTGTTAAATTTTTATTCTTCAAATTTGTCGTCCTCGTAAGGCGAAAGCCTAACTTCGTCCTCCGTATTTGAATTATATAAAATTTCTCTGCGTTTAAGGTCGAAGAGTTTTAACACATAAATTTTGATGGAAGACAAAGAAAATTCAAGGATAATACTGACGTATATTCGTAGAATTTTCTGCAGTATAACGCAAAATTTATGTGTTAAAACCTTGTGAAGCTCTG
>JAZRPN010000162.1:0-1904 GCA_045649225.1 Clostridia bacterium
GCCCGATGCGATTACACCGGTTTCACAGTGAAAACCAAGGGCAATGGCACATTCCTTAAGGAGAAGAACTGCCCTTTCATCGCACGGAATGTTGACAATGTTTATTCCCGATATAAGACCTACAGGGTCTCCGAGGGGCGATGTGTCCATATCGTGCTGGACGAGCGATGTCGCAACCACCGCATCACAAACGGAAAGCGTCTTCGAAAGACCGCCCGCAACACCCGAATTGACAATCAGTTCGGGCGAGTAGTTAAGTATCATCGCCTCAGTACAAACGGCGGCAAAAACCTTTCCTATTCCGCAAACTGCACATACGACCTTTTTCCCGCACAGTGTACCGAATATAAATTCAATGCCGCTGACAGTTTTTCTACCCTCTATTTCCATTGCGGCACAGATGCCGTCAAGTTCAATTTTCATAGCACAGATAATGCCGATATCTGCCTTATAATTCACCATATTCAACACCTCCACTCTATTTATATAATTATACATTATCAGATATTTTTAGTCAAGAAAAACGATTGCAAAAAGCGGTAAAACATTTGAGGTTAAATTTGCAAAAAAACTCTTGTTAAAATCCATATTTTGTGTTATACTTTTCCTATATGCGGATGTGGCGGAATTGGCAGACGCGCCAGATTTAGGTTCTGGTGTCTTTGATGTGCAGGTTCAACTCCTGTCATCCGCACCACGTCGAAGCAAAGTTCGCTTTGCTTCGACTTTTTTATACAAAAAGTCATCGGCCCGCTTCCTTGCTTCTCCTCTTTCACAAAAAGTCACGCTCGGCGTGCCTGCTCTGTTGTAAACGCCCTCGCAACGGCTCGCTGTCGCTACCAACTTTTTGTGAGTTTTTGACACGTTACGAACACTCGCATAAAAAAAGAGAAGAAACCATATATGGTTTCTTCTCTTTTTGTTAAGCTAAGCTTGGGACCAACTGTTTTTCCTTTTCGAGCGTGGAAATTCTTTTGAAATACACAACGAGCAGTGTTACGATTGACAATGTCCATCCGATCGGCCAGACAGTGTAGAGGAATGTAAGATTCGGGCAAAGCGGGAAAATAAGATAAACCCATAAAAATCTTAAAGCACACATATACACTAAAGTTGAAATCGTAGGTGCAATTGGTTTACCCAGTCCCCTTAATGCTCCGCCAATTACGTCGTTGATACCGCAAATAAAATATGTACTCGATACAATAATCATCTTTTGCTGTGAATATGCAATAATAGCGGGTGTCGATGACATGATAGACGATAGCTGCCTTGAAAAAATTGCTGACAATGAGCCAAATGTTATACCAAAAGCTACTGTAATTAAAATTCCGCTTATAACAGTTTTTTTTGCTCTTTTGATGTTGCCCGCACCAACATTTTGTGCAACATAGGGAGCAACGGCAAGCGATGATGCGTATACAATATGATACAGTATTCCATCAAACTGATTGGCAATAGACATTCCCGTGGTTGCATCGGCACCAAGTCCGTTAACTGCGGAGACAATCACAACATTTGCAAAGGAATACAACGCACTCTGAAGTCCTGCAGGGATACCAACATACATTATATTCTTAAGCTCTGATATATCAAATTTGATTTGCCTGAAATTGATACTTACAACATCTTTGAGCTTTAGCAGAGTGAAAAAAGCCAGAATACACGCAACAGCATTCGCAATAATTGTGGCAAACGCAACGCCCTCGACATCCATATCGAAAAACATTGCAAAGAAAGTCGTGAAAATAACCTTGAGTATACCTGCAAGTATCAAAAAGTACATAGGTCTTTTTGTATCCCCCGCTGCACGCAGTATAGATGCCAAAAAGTTATATAAAAGCAACACAGGCACGCCATAAAAATATATCCAGAAGTATGTTTACGCGTGGCACATAAGCCTT
>JAZRPN010000163.1:0-8723 GCA_045649225.1 Clostridia bacterium
TTCCTATATAATGTTAGGTAGCGAAATTTGGAATTTTGAAAGGAGAATAACTATGACAGATAACAAGAAAGAACTTAGCTGGCTTGAAGAAATGAAAGCTCTTTGCAAGCCACAAAACGTAGTCTGGATTGACGGTAGCGAGGAGCAGCTTGAGGCTCTGCGTGCAGAGGCTGTTTCTACAGGCGAAATGATTAAGCTTAATCAGGAGAAGCTTCCCGGCTGCTACTACCACAGAACAGCAGTAAACGACGTTGCACGTGTAGAGGACAGAACATTCATCTGCACAGAGACAGAGGAGGAAGCAGGTCCTATCAATAACTGCATGGCTCCCAAGGAAATGTATGCAAAGCTTAACGCCCTTTACGATGGCTCTATGGAGGGAAGAACAATGTATGTTATCCCTTATTCCATGGGTCCAGTTGGCTCACCCTTCTCCAAGATTGGTATAGAGCTTACAGACAGTATCTACGTTGTTCTTAATATGGACATTATGACAAGAGTTGGCAGCGATGTTCTTAAGGCTCTCGGCTCTGACGGTGATTTCGTTAAGTGCCTTCACGCGAAGAAGGATGTAAATCCCGACGAAAGATATATCGTTCACTTCCCCCAGGACAACACAATTATGTCCGTTAACTCTGCTTACGGCGGCAACGTACTTCTCGGTAAGAAATGCTTTGCTCTGAGAATTGCTTCCTACCAGGGTATGAAGGAAGGCTGGATGGCTGAGCATATGCTTATCCTCGGTCTTGAAAATCCCCAGGGCGAAGTTAAGTACATCTGTGCCGCATTCCCCTCCGCTTGCGGTAAGACAAACCTTGCTATGCTTATTCCTCCGGAATATCTCAAGGAAAAGGGCTATAAGGTTTGGACAATCGGTGACGATATTGCATGGCTCAGAATAGGCGAAGACGGCAGACTTTACGCAATCAACCCTGAAGCAGGCTTCTTTGGCGTTGCTCCCGGTACAAGCGAAAAGACAAACTTCAACGCACTTGCTGCAACAAAGAAGAACACAATCTTTACAAACGTTGCTATTAACAATGATGATATGACAGTATGGTGGGAAGGTCTTGACAAGAATCCTCCCGAAAACTGCACAGAGTGGACAGGAAACAAGGTTAACGGCAAGACTTATGAAGGAAACCTTGCTAACCCCAACTCCAGATTTACTGCTCCTGCAGTAAACTGCCCCTGCATTTCCAAGGAATTTGAGAATCCTCAGGGTGTTCCGATCAGTGCTATCGTATTTGGTGGACGCCGTGCAAAGACAGCTCCCCTCGTATATCAGGCGAGAGACTGGAATCACGGTGTGTTCGTAGGTGCTACAATGGCATCTGAGACAACTGCTGCAGCTACAGGTGCAGTTGGTGTTGTTCGCCGTGACCCCATGGCTATGAAGCCCTTCGTTGGTTATAATATGGCTGACTACTTCCAGCACTGGATTGAAATGGGTGCAAAGATGGATCCCGAAAAGGCTCCCAAGATTTTCCACGTTAACTGGTTCAGAAAGGACGATGAAGGTAACTTTATGTGGCCCGGATTCGGTGACAATATGCGTGTCCTTAACTGGATTGTTGACCGCTGCGATGGTAAGGTAGATGCTAGAGACAGTGAAATCGGTTTCCTTCCCGAAATTGACGATATCGACACAACAGACCTCGACGTTTCTGAAGCTCAGCTTAAAGAGCTTCTCAGTGTAGACAAGGCAGTTTGGATGGAAGATGTAGTTGACCAGGAGAAGTACTTTAGTCAGTTCGGCGACAGACTTCCCGCGGAAATTAAAGCTCAGCTTGAAACCCTTAAGAATAATCTTAAATAAAAATATATAACGAAGAATATTTAACAGAAAAATTTAAAGTTTTTTCAAAAACCTATTGACAAGGTAAATTTTGCAGAGTATAATACATTTCAAAATTTGAATATCACAAAAACGACTATGACGAGGACGGTCGGATTGTGGAGCCTGGAGAGAGTTGCCGGTTGGTGCGAGGCAATGGTGAGACTTTCCAATGACTTATCACCTCTGAGTCGAAGGACCGAAAAGCTTTGCAAAGTTCGTGTGATAGACTATAATAGCTCTGAAAAGGTTTATGACAACAGCATCTTTTATAATACCTATGTTTTAGGATTGTCGCAGGTTATGGGGCTTTCAGAAGAAGTAAGCCGTGAGCTTTTGGTTCATGTTAACCTTGCAATGCAGACTCTTGATGAACAAGGATTATCTCCCTATCGCACCTTTGACAGTATCAGCAAGTTTGCAGAGCTTTTAGGTGCTTCAAAGGGTAAAAGCTTTAATCCGCGCATAAGCACTCATAAGATAACGGATAATACTGAAATAACTCTTATCGAGCCGCCTTGCGGAAGCAATACAATCATCATAAAAAGCAATGACAAGGTGTTGTTTGTGGACAGTGGATATGCTTGCTACACCGATGAAATGCTTGCTATTTTGAAAAAAACAGTTCCCGAGTTTGACAAAATAGAAAAGACAATTCTTGTAACTCACGCAGATGTTGACCACTGTGGATTACTGCCGATTTTCGATAAGATAATTGCAAGCAAAAAAACTGCAAAGTGCCTTGAAAATGAATATGATGGTAAAAATGGTTACAGAGAAGAAAATCCTCTTCACAAGCCGTATATAAACATTTGCAAAATTCTCACCTCCTACCAGGCGGTGAATCCTGAAAAGATAACTGCGATGTGGAATGATGCCCCGAATCTGACAGAGCCGCTTACTCAAATTGGATTTTTCAATTTTGAGGAACTTCATTTTGAGGTATATGAGGGCAAAGGCGGTCATTTGCCCGGTGAGATTGTGCTGATAGACTATTCAAAGCATATCGCAATTACAGGAGATATTTATATTAACACACACGGCTTAACGGCAGAGCAGGCAGAATATAATCAGTATGCACCGATACTTATGACCTCGGTTGACACCGATTCAAAACTGTGCCTTGAAGAAAGAAAATCCATTATAGAGAGGCTTGGTGTTGGGCAGTGGCAAATCTTTGGTGCACATGGTTTTAAGAAGGATTATTCTGTTAATTAATAAATTATGCTGATTTAAGCGAGCTAAAAACACATACTAAAATAGCCTCCATGGATTTTCCATGGAGGCTATTAACATATCAGATATATTAAAGTACCAAAGACGGTGCAGAGTAAACTCTCGCCGCTAGCTCCTGATTGAGCATATAAAGGCTCTTTGGATCAGAACCGAAAAGGTCCATTTTTGTAATCAAATCGCTTGCATTGGTTTCTTCTTCGCCCTGCTCTTTAACAAACCAGTCAAGAAATTGCATAGTACGAAAATCCTTAACCTCGTATGCGGCAGCATAAATATCGTTGATTAAAGATGTTACATATTCCTCATGCTCAAGACCTGCCTTCAATACATCCATATGGCAGGAAAAAGTCTTGTCAGGTTTGGCAATCGCATCAAGAGTAACCTTTTGATTCTCATTTTGGAGATACTGATAGAAGAGCATTGCGTGGTCACGCTCCTCTTGCGCCTGAATCATATACCAGTTAGCGAATCCGTCAAGACCTACATCTTCAAAATAGTTTGAAAAATCAAGATAAAGATACGCAGAATAAAACTCCTTATTAATCTGCTGATTCAAAAGCTCATGCACTTTTGCGTTCATCACAATATTCTACCTCCTTAAATATCAGCCTTCCAAAGTCCAGGAAGAACTGCGTGTTTTTATCAATTATAACATATTTTTACGAATATATCAAGAATCGCATCATAAAAATTTGTTAAAATTTCACCCCCAAAAGAATACACAAACTCTTGACTTTTTACCATATTTCCCGTAAAATATACATTACCATATTATATCGTGGAGAGGTGTTTTTAATTGGCAGAAAACGTAATCATAGAACTTAAAAATGTATCGAAACATTTCGGGCAGACTTATGCCGTCGATAATTTTAACCTGTGCGTCAAAAAAGGGGAATTTGTAACCTTTTTAGGTCCCAGTGGTTGCGGTAAGACTACTACGCTTCGTATGATTGCCGGATTTGAACTGCCGACAGAGGGACAGATTCTCCTAAACGGAGAGGATATTTCTCTCCTTCCTCCTTACAAGCGTCCTGTAAATACTGTGTTCCAGAAATATGCCCTTTTTCCCCATATGGACGTTTATGACAACATCGCCTTCGGCCTTAAGCTAAAGAAAATCCCTGACGGTGATAAAATGAGGAAGCTTACAACTGAGGAAATTGATAAAAAAGTAAGAAATGCACTCAGAATAGTTGACCTTGAAGAATATGAAGCACGTGATATTTCCACTCTTTCGGGCGGTCAGCAGCAGAGAATTGCTATTGCTCGCGCTATCGTAAATGAGCCGGAGATACTGCTTCTTGATGAGCCGCTCGGTGCACTCGACCTTAAAATGCGAAAGGATATGCAGCTTGAGCTTAAAGAAATGCATAAAAAGCTCGGTATTACCTTTATATATGTTACCCACGACCAGGAGGAGGCGCTGACTCTTTCAGATACAGTTGTCGTAATGAAAGACGGTATGATTCAGCAGGTTGGCACTCCCGAGGATATTTATAATGAGCCGAATAATGCCTTCGTTGCAAACTTTATCGGTGAGAGTAATATTTACAGCGGCACTGTCACGGGAGATAAAAAGGTAAGGTTTATAAACAATGTTTTCGACTGTGTTGACGAATTCCCGAAAAATGAGAAGGTTGACGTAGTTATCCGTCCGGAGGACGTTCATATTACCGATGCAAACAGCGGTATGGCAAAGGGAAAGATTGTCAGCAAAATTTTCAAAGGTATTCACTACGAATATATTATGATGGTTGGCAGAAACGAGCTTGTTATCGTTGATACCCGTGATTTAAAGGTTGATGAAATGTACGGTTTCGACATTGAGCCTGACGGTATTCACATTATGAAAAAAGAGCTTACCGCCAATATTTATAACGATGCATATATCGATAAAAATAACAGAGTTGTTATATCTGAAAGTCCTTTTGAATGTGATATAACAAAGCTTGTTTCAGGCTCTGTTGTTGACAGTGAGGGTTATGTAGTAGGACCTGACGGTGTGCGGTACGACTTTACCGATGCAGATGTCAAAGCGGAAATAGGACTCAAAGATATTGAAATCCTTGACGACGAAGAGGCTGGTATAGTAAAAGGCGAAATTGTATCCATTATATATAAGGGTGACCACTATCAGCTTACAATCCGCACCCCAGAGGACGAGGATTTCGTTTTGGATACAGAATATACATATGACGAAAACGACCTTGTAGGTCTTAATGTGAGGCCACAGGATATTAAGCTTACTTTGAAGGGAGAGGCGAAAAAGTATGCGAAAAAATAATCTTTTTTCCAGAAAAACTCTCGCCCTGCCCTATGCTGTATTTATGATTCTTTTTGTCGTGATTCCGCTGCTTCTCATAGTCGCATATGCCTTTACTGATGAGAGCGGAAAACTGACATTGGATAATTTCCGCACCTTCTTTTCCGGTGGACATAACATAAATACGCTGATGTTCAGCATCTTTATAGGTATGGTGAATACTGCCATTTGTCTGCTTTTGGGTTATCCAGCGGCGTATATTCTGGCGAAAAAGGAACTGAGCTTTGGCAAGGCTACGGTGCTTCTTTTTGTAATGCCTATGTGGATTAACTTTGTTTTAAGAACTGCGGCAACCAGAGATTTGCTCTTTGCGATTGGAATTTCGGGCGGCGAGCATCCGTATCTTGCCACAATGGTTGGCATGGTGTATAATTATCTGCCTTTTGTTATTCTGCCTCTTTATACAACTATGACGAAAATGAATCTCAGCCTTATCGAAGCGTCGTATGACCTCGGTGCCAACAAGGTGCAGACCTTCTTTTTAACTGTGCTTCCTATGACAATGCCGGGTATTGTTTCCGCTGCTACAATGGTATTTATGCCTACTATGAGCAGCTACGTAATCAGCGACGTTATGGGCGAGAGAAAAATTTCACTCATCGGCAACAGTATACAGTTATATTTTGACCAGGGCTTGTGGCATATAGGAAGCCTTGTTGCTCTGATTATGCTTGCAATTATAGCCTTTGGCTCACTTTGCACAGATATCGAGCCTGAGGAAAATGCGAGAGGGGGTCTGTGGTGATGAAAAAGAAATTTTCATTAACTGATTTCCTGTGCAGATTTTATGTGTACATACTGCTTTTTATTATGTATGCCCCGATATTGCTGCTTATTGTATTCAGCTTTACCGACACGAAAATCATCGGCAGATGGGACGGCTTCAGCCTTCACCTATACAAAGCGCTTTTCCGTGACACGGAGATTATGCAGGCATTCGGCAACACTTTTTTAGTTGCTATAGCCTCGGCTGTTGTATCAACTGTTTTGGGTACTTTGGGTGCAATCGGTATTTTCTACTGCGGAAAACGCACCAAAGCTGCCCTCGAGGGAATCAGCAATATCCCCGTTATGAACGCGGAAATTGTAACTGCGCTTTCCCTCACGATTCTTTTTGTATTCGTCGGGATAACATTTAATTTTACGACACTTTTAATCGGTCACGTTGTGCTGACGATTCCTTTTGTAGTTCTGTCAGTACGGCCTAAGCTTATGCAGATGGATTCCAACATTTACGAAGCGGCACTGGATTTGGGTGCAACTCCTACGAAGGCACTTCGCTCAATAATTATTCCCGAGATTATGCCAGGTGTGTTTTCGGGATTCATTCTGTCAATTACTTTAAGCCTTGACGACTATATTATAACGGCATTTACAAGAGATACCGCTTTTCAGACGCTTAGCACATATGTGTACGGTGTCACCAGTAAAAAGGGGACTCTGCCCCCATCGCTGCGGGCACTTACTACCGTTATTACGCTGATTGCTCTTGCGATACTTATTATTGTAAACATAAAAAGCTCCGGGGAGAAAAAAGATAATGAAAAGATTTAGTGCGTTTATTTTATGTGTGCTTTTGTGCCTTGCTACTTTCAATGTATCTTTTGCACAGGAAGAGGTGCTGAGGGTATATAACTGGCAGGACTATATAAACGAAGGCAAAGACGACGACGGTGCCAAAATCTCTGATTCTGTAACAGAATTGTGGGAGAAGGACTATTTTGAACGTACCGGAAGGAAGGTCCGTGTTCAGTACGATACCTTTGAAACCAACGAAACAATGATTAATACCCTTCGCACAGGAAAGACAAGCTATGACCTTGTGTGCCCGTCCGACTATATAATTCAAAAGATGCTTGCAGCAACAAAAGATGGCGGCGAGGAAAGCATCTCTATTGAAAAATTTGATATTTCTTCTATGACGAACTACAAAAAGTACGTTTCTCCGTATATCTCTTCTTTGTTTGAGAAAAACGGCTGGACGGACTATGCAGTTGCCTATATGTGGGGAACAGTAGGTTTTTTGTATAATCCTGAAACGGTAAGGGAAGAAGATGTTTCCACATGGGATTTCTTCTGGAATACTGATTACAAAAACCGTATAACCTGCAAGGACGTATCGCGTGATGCCTATGTCGTAGGCTCTTTGTATGCTCATTCAGATGAACTTAGAAAAGCAAACAAGAAATACGAAAACGGCGAGATTTCAGCGGAAGAATTGCAAAAAACCGTGAACGCAGTTGCAAATGATACCACAGATAGTAATATCAAAGAGGTCGGGGTTGTTCTTTCAGAGATGAAAAGAAATATCTACGGCTTCGAGGTGGATTCCGGAAAAACCGATATTGTATCAGGAAAGATTGATGCTAACCTTGCATGGAGCGGTGATGCCGTTTACGCCATGGATTTAGCCGAGGAAGAGGATGACAAGGAGCTTAAATTTGTTATCCCCAAAGAGGGCAGTACAATCTGGTTTGACGGCTGGGTAATGCCGAAGGGAGCTAATACAGAGCTTGCTCAGGATTTCGTGGACTTTTTGTGCAGACCTGAAATAGCTGTTATGAATATGGACTATATCGGCTATACCAGTGCCATTGCAGGCGATGAGATTTTCGACCTTGTGCGGGAAAACTATGAGGACGAAGACGGAAAATACGAATACGACCTTTCCTATTTCTTTGAGGGAACTTTGTCGGGTGATAAGTACACAGAGGACGGCAGAGCCGTTATCCGTACCAATACAGTAGGCCGTCAGCTTACAACGCAGTATCCCTCCCCCGAGGAGGCAGCGCGATGCGGAATTATGGAGGATTTCGGTGAAAGGAATCAAGCTGTGCTTGAGATGTGGTCGCAGGTTAAGAGTAATAATATTTCCGTATTTTCATATGTAATGATGGCTTTTCTTGCCCTTATTGCAATTCTTATGATGGTGTCGTCTATAAGACGGAAACTAAAAAAGAAAAGAAGAATGAGAAGATAAAAAAATGGTGTGATTCAATGTAGAATCACACCATTTTTTGCACGGGAGGATGGATTCGCTTTTCTGCGGAAAAGCCGTCTCGCGGCTCTGACAGTCCACCGGACTGTCATTCACTCCCGCTCGTTCGAATCCTTCGTTTTCAGCACCAACAAAAAAGCACCGTCTATTGACGATGCTTTTTTGTTGGTGGGAGAGGATGGATTCGAACCATCGAAGTCAGTGACAACAGATTTACAGTCTGCCCCCTTTGGCCGCTCGGGAACTCTCCCTGGAGCTGGTGATGGGACTCGAACCCGCAACCTGCTGATTACAAATCAGCTGCTCTGCCAATTGAGCTACACCAGCTT
>JAZRPN010000164.1:0-2707 GCA_045649225.1 Clostridia bacterium
AACTGACCCGCTTGGACAGGGCGTTGACAGAAATCGCTGGAGTAATCAGCTTGACACAATATATTCTCTTTACGGACATAAGAAACCGATTATCGTTGTTGAATCGGGAGCATCCTATATGGATTACGATACATGGGCAGACATTACGCCTTTTGCATCACGGCAGATTGAGGACTTTTACACATATCTTCCGATAAAATACCCAAATGTTAAAATGTGTTTTGCCTTCGATTCGGATGAGGAAAGAAGAAAATTTACTTTCTCAGGGAATGCACAGTACCTCGCAGGATACAAAAAGGGGACAGCTTCAGATTTGTATTTAAGCAATCCCCAAAATTCCTCTTACCGATACCACTATTACGAGCTAGGAAACAACATAAGCGTAAAGGCAGAAAAAACAGAGCTTTGCAGTTATATAGCTTCTCCGACAAACGATATTGCGTATGTTGTTTATTCAATCAATGGAGTCGATTGTGCAACTGCTTATGATGCGCCATACAGAGCAGGTATTGATTTTTCAGGGTATAAGGGACAGAAGATAACAGTAACTGTAAGGTCGTTTGATTCTACACACTCTATGATTACAAGCCAGATGATGACAATTAATGTAAATTAATAGAAAAGCAGAGGATAAATCCTCTGCTTTTATTTTTCGCTGTATTCTCTTGGGGATATACCTTTTATTTGCCTGAATCGTCTCGAAAAATATACGTAATCAGTATATCCGCACATACCGGCAATTTCGGATAAAGGCAGAGAATGGCGATAGATATCTATTAAACTGCAGGCGTGGTTAATCCTTATCTCCGCCAGGAATCGGTTTGGGGTTTTGCCTGTGATTTTTTTAAATTGTGCACGTATGTAATCCTCAGCGTATCCACTGCTTTTAAGTATATCACGAATATTTATATTGCTGTTGGAAAAATCGTTGCTCAATCTATCAATAATATTTTTCGTTGCTGAAAAAACTTCGTTTTCCATCTTTATATTTTGCATCAGAAAATGTGCAAAGGCGTTGATGAGTGCATTTAAATAATCCTGATTTGAATGGCGGTTTGCAAAAATCGTTTTTGCAAGCATAAGTCCCTCGCTTGATGAATTATCCAAAATTACAACAGGGGTGGTAAGAGAGAAAAACGGACTGAAATCGCCACCTATGTAAATTCGTTCGAAATCAGGGATTGAAGCCATCGCACTATGCATCGTCCCGGGTGGGATTATGGCAATCTTCCCCGGAAAAACTTCGATGTTTTGTCCGTCTGTCTGTAAGATACCCTTACCATTGGAGTAGACAATTATTTCAAAATGGTTATGCTTATGGCTTGGCGTGTCACCTGTTTTTGTATTAGTTATAAAACTCATATAATCACCCCTAACATTATACAAAAAATCTATGTTTTGTGCAAGTTATTTTATAAATAACCATACAAATTTTTGTTGCCAACTGCTATAATAACCTGAGAAACAACAGATAGGGAGCACAACTTATGAAAAAAACCAATGTAAATATGCTAGAGGGCTCGATAAGCAAAGGACTTTTATCTCTGACAATACCTATTATGATTATGAACACTATGCAGGTGTTATTTAACACTGTAGATATGGCTGTTCTAAAAATCTTTTCGGACGATAATGCCGTGGGTGCAGTAGGGGCTTGCGGAAGCCTGATAACCTTATTCACAAGCCTGCTTATAGGAATAGCAACGGGCGCAAATATCGTTGTTGCCAGAAGATTGGGTGAAAAGAACAAAGAAAAGGCAGACAAGGCAGTTATGACCTCGCTTTTGATGGCGATAGTCGGCGGTCTTTTGCTGACAGTTATCGGGGTATGCTTTGCGGAAACCTTTTTAAATATGATGAACTGCCCCGAAAGGCTTATGGCGCAGGCGATAACATACTTCAGGATATATTTTTATGGCGTGCCTGTGTTGCTTTTATATAACTTTTTGGCATCTATACTGCGTGCAGCGGGGGATACAAAAAGACCTATGTACTTTTTGATACTTGCAGGTATCCTCAAGGTTATTTTCACGACTTTCTTTGCAATGTTTTTCGATATGGATGTCGAGGGCGTTGCGTTTGCCACAATTATTGCGAATGCTGTTGCGTGTATTCTGGCTTTTTTTACCTTATTAAAACTTAAAGACGTTGTGAGCGTCAATTTCAAACAGATTAAATTTGATATTTCAGAGCTTAAGAATATAATGTATGTTGGTATCCCTGCAGGACTTCAGAGTGCGTTGTATTCCTTTGCAAATGTTGTGATAGTTACTGCTGTTAACGGACTCGGTGCTGATGCGACTACGGGAATGTCTATCGCAAACCAGTTTGACGGAATACTGTATCATATTGTATACGCATCATCGCTTGCTGTTGCACCCTATGTTGCACAAAATGTTGGCGCGGGCAACATTAAAAGGGCAAGAAAGTCTGTTGTAAGCGGAATATTAATCACTACAGTCTTTGGCGTAACATTCGGTTCTCTGTCGGCGATTTTCTCAAGGCAGCTATCATCAATTATGTCATCGACGCCAGCCGTTATAGCGTATTCGCAGCAAAAGATGATTATTGTGTCAAGTACATATTTCATTTGCGGTATCAACGACGTAATTGGCGGAGCATTAAGGGGACTGGGTAAACCAATTGCACCTACGATTTCAACTTTAGTGTATATGTGTGCTTTAAGATTTTTATGGGTTTATCTTAT
>JAZRPN010000165.1:0-7085 GCA_045649225.1 Clostridia bacterium
TGTGCAAACGCCATTGCGAAGATTATTTTGCTAATGCTCAGCCTTTTAAAACCTGCCCTGAAGGTGATGGAATCTGTGCTTCTTGCGTAGAATGATGGGAGAAATTATAAAAATCTCATTTATTCTTTGACATTTCAACCCAATGGACAGTGCTATCAAATTCGCATAAAAATTAAATACAAAAAAGGTATTGCATTGTGTCCGCAGTTCGTTCATCCTAATAGTAGGGAATCGCGGGAACTATGGAGGAAGAAAAATGAACACAATGAATATCAAAAATATTTTGCTTATCTTTTTAATGAGAGTGGGAGGATTTATATCCTACCTGCTTGGAGGATGGGACGAGCTACTCAAAGGATTGTGTACGTGTATGCTCTTAGACCTTGCTTCGGGTCTTATTCTGACATTTGTATTTCATAAATGTCCAAAGACACAAAACGGTTGTACAAGATCCAAAGAAATATTTAAAGGTCTTGCAAAGAAAATATGCATGTTGTTTCTAGTTGTGGTGTGTGTATGCATAGACCATATGATAAACAAGAATTACATAAGAAAAATTACGATCATTATCCTTTTTAGTAGAGAAGGACTGAGCATACTTAGTAAATTAGATCAGATGGGTGTGTCGTATCCCGAATGTGTAAAGAAGTTGTTAAAAGAGTTAATATTATATAGCTATTTAGGATATTTTTAGATAACAAAAAAGACAAGGTTTAAAACCTTGTCTTTTTTTGGTGCTCGAGACCGGGGTCGAACCGGTACGCCTTTAAGGGGCACGGGATTTTAAGTCCCGGGCGTCTGCCTATTCCGCCACTCGAGCATACTGGCGGAGAGAAAGGGATTCGAACCCTTGAACGGGGTTAACCGTTACACGATTTCCAGTCGTGCGCCTTAGACCAACTCAGCCATCTCTCCAAATGCCGACCTAAACATTATATAGTGTTTCTAACCAAAAAGCAAGTATTTTGTTTAAAATATTTAAAATTTTCTTTATAATAACACAGCTTTTATTTGACATATCTTAACAAAAGAGATATAATAATATGAAAATGATAACTACACTTACGTGTAAAAATAAAGGATGATGATAATGCATTGGTCAGAAGAAATAGCAAGAAGAATTATTGAGCGTAACCCCAATAAGGAGGAGTATGTCTGCGCTGCAGGTATAAGCCCGTCGGGTTCTATCCATATCGGTAATTTCCGTGATATTGCAACAAGCTACTTTGTTGTAAGAGCACTTCATAAATTAGGGAAGAAGGCAAAGCTTCTTTTCTCTTGGGACGAGTTTGACAGATTAAGAAAGGTTCCCGTTAACGTTGCAAAGGTAGACAGCGATATGGAAAAATACATCGGATGTCCTTACACAGACGTTAAAAATCCTTTTACAGACCATCCTGAATTTAAAAATTATGCCGAGTACTTTGAGCACGAGTTTGAGGAGTCCATTGTTAAATTTGGCATAAATATGGATTATCGCCATCAGACAGAGATGTACAGGTCGGGCAAGTACGTTGAACATATTCTTCACGCACTTCGTAAGCGCGGTGAGATTTTTGACATACTTGACAGTCATCGCACCCAGGATGCACAGGAAGGCGAGAGGGAGGCTTACTATCCGGTAAGTATCTATTGCCCCGAGTGCGGAAAGGACACAACAACAATCCACTCTCTTTCAGATGATTGCACGGTTGCTACGTATTCATGCAAATGCGGTCATAGCGGTGAGTTCGACTTTACCAAGGACTTCAACTGCAAGCTCGCATGGAAGGTTGACTGGCCGATGCGTTGGATGTACGAGGGTGTTGACTTTGAGCCGGGCGGAAAAGACCACGCCGCTAAAAATGGTAGCTACGATACAAGTAAAGACGTATCTAAAAAGATTTTTGGATATGAACCCCCGATATTCCAGGGATACGAATTCATCGGTATTAAGGGTACTACAGGTAAGATGTCAGGCTCTTCAGGTCTTAATCTTACACCTGAAACACTTCTTAAGCTCTATCAGCCCGAGGTTATCTTGTGGCTTTACTCAAAGACAGAGCCGCTTAAGGCGTTTGATTTCTGCTTTGACGATGGAATACTGCGTCAGTATTTTGAATTTGACAAAATGTACACTGCATGCAAGGAAGGCACTGCAGACGAGCATGCAATGGATATAATGTACAACACAACAGTTGGCGACAGAGAAATCAACACTGTGCCTATGAGCCTTCTCGTTCAGCTTGGCTCTGTTGTTAACTTCAACATTCCCATGCTTGAGGTTGTATTTGAAAAGCTTGGAACTCCCTATAAATACGAAGATTTTGCCGACAGACTTGAACGTGCAAAATTCTGGCTTGAGCAGTGTTCTCCAGAGAGCGTAAACAAGCTTCGCACACTTCGTAACTGGGAAGTGTACAACACACTTTCAGACTCCGAGAAAAAGCAGATTGAACTTCTTTACAAGTATCTCAGCGAAAACGAGTATACTCTCGACGAACTCAATTCTGAGCTTTATGCTATCCCGAAACAAACTGTTTCAAGCGAGTTGTCCGATAAGGAGCTCAAGAACGTTCAGGGTCAGTTCTTTAAAAACGTTTACCGTCTGCTTATCGACAAGGAAATGGGCCCGCGTCTTTATCTTTTCCTTTTTGCGGTTGAAAAAGAATCCTACGTTAATCTTCTCGACTTCTCAACACCGATGACCGAGGAAGAGGCTAATCCTGTTGTCGAAGAGGTTGTTGTAGAAGAGGAAGAAAAGGTGTACGGTGAGCCTGACGAGGTTAAACCGATTAAAGAGCAGATTGATCTTGATGATTTTTCAAAACTCGATCTCAGAGTTTGTAAGATTGTTAAGGTTAACGACATCCGCAAGTCAAACAACTGCTTGAAACTTACACTTTTTGACGGTCTTGATGAGCGTATTATTGTATCAAGCATCAAGCACGACTATAAGCCCGAAGAGCTTGTAGGTAAGAAAATAATTGTTATAGCTAATCTTAAGCCTGCGCGTATTACAGGTGTCGAAAGCAATGGTATGCTTCTTGCCGGCACAAATAATGCCTGCGGCTGCAAGGTAATCTTTGTAGACGACAGTATCCCCGAGGGAACAGCTATATGCTAAAAATAGGGTGTATCAATTTTTTTGATACACCCTTTGATTTAACCAAAGTAATATGATATAATGAGTTTAAATATTTTGGACTTTTTTAAGGAGATATATGGTATGAATTGGTTTGTAACTTATCTTGAGATTATTGGCACGATTTCTTTTGCGATATCCGGTGCCATAACCGGCATAAAGAAGAATATGGATATATTCGGCGTATGTATTTTAGGTATCACCACGGCAGTTGGTGGAGGAATTTTGCGTGATATTATTCTGGGGATAACACCGCCATCAATATTTATTGACCCGACCTATGTGCTTGTGGCAATAGGCATATCGATTTTGTGCTTTTTACCTTTTGTACGCAAATTCTTCTCGACAAACCATCGTCTGTACGAAATTTCCATGCTATTGTTTGACTCTGCAGGGCTTGGAATATTTACAGTATGCGGTGCAGAGGTTGCAATCACATCAGGATATGCCGAGAATATTTTCTTAATCATATTTATAGCCGTTTTAACAGGTGTAGGCGGGGGAGTGATGCGTGATATTTTTGCCGGAGACAGACCATACATCTTCATAAAACACATCTACGCTTGTGCAGCACTTTTGGGCGCAATAATATGTACTTTACTCTGGAACATTCTCGGGCACAATCTAAGTATGCTGTTGGGCTTTGTTTCAATTATTATAATCAGGCTTTGCGCTGCAAAATTCCACTGGAGCTTACCCAAAGCTAAATAAAAATCAAATTACCTACTATTTCCTTAAAATAATCCATCGAATTTTTACGTGCAACATCATTTTTTGCAACAATATTGGTTTTAGAGATTGTTTCGCCGTCTAAGGTTACAATCATTTCACCCAACACGTCGTTTTTCTTGACGGGAGCTTTAATCTCCTTGGGAACATTTATGTGAACCTTTGCTTTGCTTACTTCAGCTTTTTTTAGTAAAACGCACGAGTTTTCCTGGCTTACACCTATGACAGAGTTGTTTTTTCCGTTTATAACCTTTATGTCTCTGATGTCTTCGCCCTTTTCGCCGAATTGTGTAACGCCGTAATTCGAAAAGCCGTAATTTAAAAGATTTGATGCAGCGGCAAACCTCTCCTGACTGTTAGGTGCACCTAAAACAACGGCAATAAGCTGCATTCCATCTCTTTTGGCACTTGCGCTTATACAACAACCTGCCTTGCTTGTAGAGCCTGTTTTAAGCCCATTTGCACCCTGATAAAACCTGATGAGCTTATTTGTATTGGACAAAGTGAATTTTCCGTCTCTGAGTGAATCCATCCATATGGTAGTATACTTAAAAATCATTTTATGTTTAAGTAGTTCACGACTCATAACTGCAATATCGTACGCACTTGTATAGTGATTATCGTCATCAAGACCATTGCAGTTTACAAAATGGGTGTCTTTCATTCCGAGCTGTTTGGCACGCTCATTCATTTTTTCGACAAATGCTTCTACGCTTCCGCTCATATGCTCTGCAACCGCAACACACGCATCGTTAGCACTTGCAACTGCTATGCCTTTGAGCAGGTCGTCAAGAGTCATTTGCTCGTTTGCATCGAGGAAAATGGTGCTTCCGCCCATGCTTTTAGCACGCTCGCTTGCAGTGATAACTGTTGATGTTTTTATTTCGCCACGCTCGATTGCTTCGCAAATCAAAAGCATCGTCATAATTTTTGTTATGCTTGCGGGTGGAAGTGATACGTGAGAGTTATTTTCGTAAATTATTTTTCCCGTCTGCGCTTCTATAAGTATAGACGAGGGTATATTTTCATTTAATATAACATCTTCGGCAAAACTGATAACCATGCTTGAAAAAGTTAAAATAATTGCCAGAGATATTGCAAGTATTTTTTTCACTTTATATGCATTCCTTTCGCTTTATATATAGTATAAAACTATGCGAAAGCGTGCCCTTGTATTACCTGAATTTATTGACTATATTTATAATGATTTGAGTGATTTTATGAACAAAGGAATATGCTATATTATTGGTGCGGCACCTTTTTGTTTGCCCCAAAATTTCGAAAAAAGAGAAAATGATATAATAATTTGTGCCGACGGTGGCTTAAGCACGCTGGAGAAGTTCTCTGTTTTGCCCGATGTATGCGTCGGTGATTTTGATTCTCTCGGCTATGTTCCCGAAAAGGAGAATACAGTTGTTTTTAACAAAGAAAAAGACGAAACAGACACCTTTCTTGCTTATCTTGAGGGTAAAAAGCTTGGTTTTGACAAGTTTGTTATCTTTGGCGGAATCGGCGGAAACAGGCCCGAACACACCTTTGCCAACCTGCAGTTGCTTTCCTATATGGCAAAAAGGGGAGAGAGGGGCTTTTTAATTGGCGAAGATACAATAATTACTGCCATTTCTGACGGTAAAATAAAATTCCCCGAAACAAATAGGGGATACATATCCGTTTTTTGCTTCGGGGATAACGCCGACGGCGTAAATATTAAAGGATTAAAATACGAATGTACTGACGGTTCTCTGAAAAACGATTTCCCGTTAGGTGTTAGCAATGAATTTACAGGAAAACAAGCTGAAATATCTGTAAAAAAAGGCGTTTTAACAATTCTTTGGCACGAAAATGCAGAAAACCTTAATTTGTTTTTGTAATCTGTGAAAGAGGGTTTTTATCAATTGCATCACTCAATTGTTCTTCGTCAATATGCGTATAAATCTGAGTTGTTGATAGATGCTCATGGCCAAGTATCTCCTGAAGAGCACGCACATCTACATTACCGTATTTATACATCAGCGTAGCGGCTGTGTGCCTGAGCTTATGCGGAGAGTAGATATTTGGGTCCAAACCCGCTCTTTCGAGGTTCTTTTTAATCATCCTATAAACCATATTATTGGAAATTCTGGTCTTTTGCTTGCTTAAAAACAATGCTCTGCGGTCTTTTACAGCATCCTTTGGGCGAGCCTCCATATAATCTCTTATAGCCATTTTGCAGGCATTATTAAGGTATACAGTGCGTTGTTTGTTTCCTTTGCCGACAACTGTAAGGCTATCACCGTGAATATCTGAAATATTTATCCCTACAAGCTCTGACAGACGCATCCCACAGTTTAAAAACAGTGTAATAATGCAATAATCCCTGATTTTGAACTCTCCGTCAATATTTTCCAATAATTTCCTGCTTTCGTCAAGCGAGAGAAAAACAGGCAGTTTTGACGGGATTTTAGGGGAATCAAGCTCTTTTGTGATGTTTACATCGAGTAAGTGTGCTTTGTTTGATAAATAATTAAAAAAGCTCTTTAAGGATGATACTTTTCTTGCACGGGAATTTGCATTGTTATCACGGCTGCTGTTTGCGTACATCAAATACTCGTACAAGTCATCAAGCGTAATATCTCTGATAAAATCAAGAGAAATATCGCTACAGTCAATTTCTTCAAAATTTTCAAAGGAATCCATAAGTCTGTGGCATTTCATAAATCTGAAGAAAGTGCGTAGGTCATAGTAGTATTCATTAATTGTTTTTTCAGATTTTCCTTTAATGTTAATTAAGTAACTGAGAAAGTTTTTTACATCCTGGGGAACATCGATAAAACGTTTAAAATCTGCCATAACATAACTCCAATCTTGCGTCAATAGGGCTACAAACGGCTAAATATAGCCAAAACGAGCCATTTTCATATATATAGGGATTTTCTCTCTCGCCAATTCAACAAAATTTTTATTTTGTTGAATTGGCTATATTTATTTTAACACCTTTCCTTTTATATGTCAAGTACAAAAAAACCACCTGAAAGCTTATCTTTCAAGTGGTTTATATTTTTATTCTTCCCAGTTATGGTAAACATTTTGAACATCGTCGTTGTCTTCCAACATATCGATGAGCTTGTTAATGTTTTTAAGGTCTTCCTCATCCGTAAGCGTTACTGTTGTCTGAGGGATCAACTGTACTTCAGCAGTTTCAAAGCTGTAGCCCTTCTGTTCAAGTGCTTCACGTATCTGAGAGAAACTTTCA
>JAZRPN010000166.1:0-3430 GCA_045649225.1 Clostridia bacterium
ATCACTGATGGTTGCGAAAACTGTACCATAGTTTTGAACACGCATACCCGAAGCCTGTAAAGCCTTTGAAAGTGCACGGTTTAACTTATCGTCATAACCGATTGCTTCACCTGTGGACTTCATTTCGGGTGAGAGATAAGCGTCAAGACCACGAATCTTATTAAATGAGAACACGGGGACCTTAACATAGCGACGATCCTTTTCCTTGGGGTAGATATCAAATATACCCTGCTCTTTAAGAGATTTACCAAGGATAACCTCAGTCGCAATATCAGCCAAGCTGTAGCCTGTAGCTTTTGAAAGGAAAGGAACAGTTCTTGAAGAACGGGGGTTAACCTCGATGATAAATACGTTGTCTTCCTTATCTACGATAAACTGAATGTTAAAGAGTCCTACGATGCCTATTCCAAGACCAAGCATTTTTGAATACTGAAGGATTGTACCCTTAACCTTATCGGAAATGCTGAATGGCGGATATACGCTGATTGAGTCGCCACTGTGAATGCCGGTACGCTCGATAAGTTCCATAATACCGGGTACGAAAACGTCTCTGCCGTCACAGATGGCGTCAACCTCAACTTCTTTACCGACAATGTATTTGTCAACCAGAACGGGCTTATCCTCGTCAATTTCAACGGCAGTCTTAAGATAGTGGCGAAGCTTAGCCTCGTTGGGAACTATCTGCATAGCTCTGCCGCCAAGCACGAAGCTCGGGCGAACAAGTACGGGATAGCCGATTTCCTCTGCGGCTTTAACACCGTCTTCAATATTTGTAACTGCCTTGCCCTTTGGCTGAGGAATGTTAAGCTCTTTCAAGATTTTCTCGAATGAATCTCTGTTTTCTGCCCTTTCGATAGCGTCGCAATCTGTACCGATTATTTTAACGCCACGCTTCATAAGGGGTTCTGCAAGGTTGATTGCAGTTTGTCCGCCTAAGGATGCAATTACGCCCTCGGGCTTTTCAATCTCGATGATGTTCATAACATCTTCGGGAGTAAGAGGCTCAAAGTAGAGCTTATCTGCAGTTGTATAGTCTGTAGAAACTGTTTCGGGGTTGTTGTTTACGATAATTGCCTCGTAGCCCGAATTTTTGATTGTTGTTACTGCGTGCACTGTTGAATAGTCAAACTCAACGCCCTGACCTATTCTTATGGGACCTGCGCCAAGAACAACTATCTTCTTTTTATCGGTTACAACCGAGTCGTTACCCTCGCCGTAGGTTGAGTAAAAGTAAGGAATATACGCATTTGTGTGGCAGGTATCAACCATTTTGTATACGGGGAAAAGCTTGTTTTCTTTTCTTATTCCAAAGATTTCTTCCTCGTTTACATCCCACAAACGTGCGATATACTTATCGGAGAAGCCCATTTCCTTGGCTTTCTTAAGAATTTCGAAGTTGCCTTTGTTCTCCTTAAGCACGGTTTCATAATCAACAATCTTTTTGATTGCTTCAAGGAAATATGCAGTAATTTTTGTAATCTCGTGAAGCTTTTCGATAGTTACTCCACGGCTTATAAGCTCTGCCACTGCGTAAAGGCTGTCATCGTGGAAGTCTTCGATGTAGGTAAGCATTTCCTCTGTTGACATATTGTCAAACTTGGACATATAAAGGTGGCAAACGCCGATTTCAAGTGAGCGGATTGATTTTAACATACACTCCTCAAGCGTTGTACCGATGCCCATAACCTCGCCCGTTGCTTTCATCTGTGTTCCGAGTTTGTTTGTTGCAGACGTAAACTTGTCAAACGGGAAGCGCGGGAATTTTGCTACGATATAATCAAGCCTTGGCTCAAATGCCGCAGTTGTATTTGCAATTTTAATCTCGTCAAGAGTCATACCAACTGCAATCTTTGCAGTAACTCTTGCAATCGGGTAACCGCTTGCCTTTGATGCAAGTGCCGATGAGCGTGATACTCTGGGGTTAACCTCAATAAGATAGTATTCTGAAGAATTGGGGTTAAGTGCAAACTGTACGTTACATCCACCTGAGATGTGAAGCTCACGGATAAGCTTGATTGCACTGTCGTTAAGCATTTTAAGGTCGTGGTCATTAAGAGTTAAGATAGGAGCTACAACCACGCTGTCGCCCGTATGAACACCAACGGGGTCGATGTTTTCCATTCCGCAGATGGTGATTGCGTTATCCTTGGAGTCGCGCATAACCTCAAATTCTATTTCCTTGTAGCCCTTTACGCTCTTTTCTATAAGCACCTGATGAACGGGTGAAAGCTTAAACGCATTAAGACCGATTTCAACAAGCTCTTCTTCGTTGTTTGCAAAACCGCCGCCTGTACCGCCGAGCGTGAATGCAGGACGAAGAACAACAGGGTAACCGATTCTTTCGGCAGCTACCTTAGCTTCTTCAATCGAATATGTGATTTCTGACGGGATTACGGGCTCGCCGATTGACTGGCAAAGCTCCTTGAAAAGCTCACGGTCTTCTGCACGGGCAATACTTTCACTGCTTGTACCGAGAAGCTCAACGCCGCATTCCTTTAAGATGCCCTTTTCCTGAAGCTGCATTGCAAGGTTAAGACCTGTCTGTCCGCCGATACCGGGAAGGATTGCGTCGGGTCTTTCGTAGCGAAGGATTTTAGCCACATACTCAAGAGTAAGAGGCTCCATATAAACCTTATCGGCAATTGTGGTATCTGTCATAATAGTTGCGGGGTTTGAGTTAACGAGAACAACCTCGTAGCCCTCTTCTCTGAGCGCAAGGCACGCCTGCGTTCCCGCATAGTCAAACTCAGCCGCCTGACCGATAACGATAGGACCTGAGCCGATAATAAGTATTTTCTTTAAGTCTGTTCTTTTAGCCATTATTTTTTCCTCCTTCAAATACTACCTTACCGTCTGCCACCGTAAGCAGACATTTTCCGTAGACCTTACAGTCCTTAAACGGTGTGCTTTTTCCCATTGAGAAAAACTCGTCGGGATTTACCTTATATTCTTCATCTAAATTCCACACGGAGAAGTCCTCTCCCAATGGAAGATTAAAGCGTTTTCTTGGATTGTAGCACATAAGCTCCATAAGCTTTTCGAGCGTTATGATGTTTGTCCTTACAAGATGTGTATATAGCACGGGGAAGGACGTTTCAATCCCCACAACACCCATTAAGCTGTCTTTAAGCCCCTTTGACTTTTCCTCAGCACTATGCGGAGCGTGGTCCGTCGCTATCATATCTATTGTGCCATCCTTGATTCCCTCGATAAGAGCCAGCCTGTCGCTTTCGCTCCTTATGGGCGGATTCATTTTAAAACGCCCGTCCTCTTCGAGATTTGTATCGTTAAAGACGAGATAATGCGGTGCAGTCTCGCACGTTATATCGACGCCGTCTTTCTTTGCCTGCCTTATAATTTCAACACTTTCTTTTGTTGAAATGTGGCATACGTGATATTTACATCCAACTTCTTTTACAAGCTCAATATC
>JAZRPN010000167.1:0-2674 GCA_045649225.1 Clostridia bacterium
GGACTTATATGTGTTATTGGACAACTAATTAATTCTTATTGTAAAATTCAAGGCCTAGACACTCAAATCTCAGGAACTATAGTCTCAATCATTTTAATTGGTTTAAGTGCATTTCTAACCGGATTAAATTGTTTTAACAAAATAGGAAAATTTGCTGGTGCAGGTTCCTTAATTCCAATTACAGGTTTTGCTAACTCTATTGTGTCGTCAGCTATGGAATTTAAAAAGGAGAATTTCATAAACGGCGTAGGCTCCAAAATGTTTATTATTGCAGGGCCTGTTATTGTCTATGGAGTAGTGGCTTCGGTGATTTATGGTTTTATCTATTGGTTGATGCAAGTGATTTAGAAAAGGTCAATTTTTATGAAGAAAAAACGGCAAGGAGATTTTCCTTGCCGTTTTTTCTTCAAAACACATTGACAAACATCTATGTAATGGATATAATATAAACATAGACAATTATCTATGGGAGGTGTTTTTATGTGTGAAATTGATGTAGCTTTGATTTGCAAGGCATTATCCGATCCAAACCGTTTGAAAATTGTAGAGATGTTATCAGATGGGGAGAAATGCGGATGTAAACTGCTTGAGGCTTTTAATATTACTCAACCGACTCTTTCGCATCATATGAAGATATTAGAGGAAAGCGGATTGGTCAAAGGTAAAAAGCAAGGTAAATGGACACACTATTCTCTTTGCTGCGAAGCATTGAAAGGGTTTAAAGCCTTTATAGCATCTCTTGAGTGCTGTAAGGATGGTGACTGCCAATGACAGCTGTTTGGGATTTTATTCAGAATGAAGTTCTCGGCATGCATTGGTTGAACCGATTGATTGGTTTGCTTTTGAACTCTGTTGGACTTTCTGTAAATACTCGCATAGGCGCTAGCGTACAGTTTTTTATTTACGACATAATCAAAATTATGGTTTTACTTGGCTTTTTAATTTTGATTATCTCGTATATTCAAAGCTATTTTCCGCCGGAGAGAACCAAAAAGATACTCGGCAGATTTTACGGTGTCGGTGCAAACATCGTGGCGGCATTGCTCGGCACGGTTACACCATTCTGCTCTTGCTCGTCAATACCGCTGTTTATCGGCTTCACAAGTGCAGGGCTGCCCATCGGTGTTACGTTCTCGTTCCTCATTTCTTCACCAATGGTCGATCTCGGCAGCCTTGTTTTGTTGATGAGCATTTTCGGTTGGAAGGTCGCTCTGCTATATGTGGTGTTGGGTCTTGTGATAGCCGTTGTAGGCGGTACGCTTATAGAGAAGTTGCACCTTGAAAACCAAGTGGAAGAATATATCCAAAATGGTAAAGCTCTCGATGTTCCGCAGGAGGAATTGCATTTTGCTGATCGCATGAAATATGCGTGGGAACAGGTTGTATCCACTGCTAAAAAGGTATTCCCTTATGTGCTTGTTGGTGTTGGTATCGGTGCCATCATCCATAATTGGATACCTGAAGAATTTATTGTAAAGGTACTTGGCGGCAACAATCCTTTCGGTGTTATACTTGCTACTGTTGCAGGCGTACCGATGTATGCAGATATTTTCGGTACGATTCCGATTGCCGAAGCCTTGCTTGCAAAGGGTGCATTACTCGGTGTTGTTCTGTCATTTATGATGGGTGTCACAACGCTGTCCCTGCCTTCTATGATTATGTTACGCAAGGCAGTGAAACCGAAGTTGCTTGGAATCTTTGTAGCAATCTGTACAGTTGGTATTATACTTGTGGGATATTTCTTTAATTTAATTCAACCATTCATTGTTTAGTTTGGAGGTATACTATGTCATTGTTTAATTTTAAGAAAAAGGAAGAAAAGAAACCTTGTTGTTGCTCTTGTGGTGTTCCATCACAGGAAACAGCCGCTACAAACGAGTGTTGCGGCAAAACCGTAGAAGGCATTTGTTGCATTAAAGTTTTGGGCGCGGGTTGTAAATCCTGCCACGAACAGTATGAGAATGTAAAAGATGCTGTTAAAAATCTCGGTCTTGAAATTGAGGTGGAATATATCACTGATATGCAAAAGGTGATGGAATACGGCGTGATGAGTATGCCGGCTATCGTAGTGAATGAAAAGGTCGTGTCTATGGGCAAAGTATTAAAGACGGCTGATGTAGTAAAACTCTTACGCAACTAAGGAGTTTGATATGAAGAAGAAAGTAGCCTTTATCTGCGTACACAATTCCTGTCGCAGTCAGATTGCCGAAGCACTTGGAAAGCATCTGCGTGGAGATACGTTCGACTTTTACTCGGCAGGCACGGAAACGAAACCAAAGATCAACCAAGACGCTGTCAGACTGATGAAACAACTCTACGGCATTGACATGGAGCTGACACAGTACAGCAAGACCTTTGATAAAATTCCCGCACCAGATGTTGCAATCTCCATGGGGTGCGATGTAGGATGCCCATTCATCGGCAGAACCTTTGATGATAATTGGGGGTTACCTGATCCAACCGGACAAAGTGATGAAATATTTATCGAGGTTGTTAAGTGTATTGAGGAAAGAATTCTAAGCCTGCAATAAATGCAAATCCACAAAATTAAACAGAAAAATTTTAAAAAACTAATGGGTCCTACTTGACCACAAGCAGAAGGATTCATCCTCGGCGTCGGCGCAAAGATGTTTACAATCGCCGGCCCCGTCATCGTCTACAAGTCGGATCGTAG
>JAZRPN010000168.1:0-2508 GCA_045649225.1 Clostridia bacterium
TGACATAGCCAACGAGCTTGGTTTTTCCTCAAGAGAGGTTACGGCTGATATCGGCGTTGTGATTGCTTCTTCCCCGTCGTTTTTCTGGGGAAGGCTTGTTAAGGCGTTATCTTCAAATCTTAAGGCTCGCAGTTTAAATTATAAGTTTTTCCGTTTTACTTCGACGGGCAACGAAAATGATGCCCTTTTCTGCATCGATACCGCCGTTAAAGCAAGAGTATCCGTTTTGATTTTATCTGTTCCCAATACGGAAAAAATCAGAAAAAGAATTAACGAGATATCAAGCTTTATACATATTATACTGCTTGAGGAATTTGTTGATGCCGACAATGTTTGCTACATTGGAGAAAACTCCTTTGATGCAGGTTATAGCCTGGCAAGGACTTATTTTAAAAGTTTTCCTGAAAGCAAGCATATCGTTATATGTGATGACAGGCTTTCTTCTTGCGGAAGAAGAGTTGAAGGTTTTTTGAAAGCGCTTAAAAATTTAGGGATAGACGATGTTAGGTTTGTAAGCACTTCGACAGGAAGTCCTACAAAAGCTCAATCTGCAATTATTGCAAGAAGACTTACAGAGCATATCGCTACGGTTGACTGTATATATTGTCCGTCGGGCACACTTTCCACCGTAAACCACGCCTTATCCAAACTTACTCCTGAGCGTGATATTCATATTATAGGTTTTGAAAACCATACAAGGCTTAACTATAGCAACAGAACTGATATGCTCAAGCTTGTTGTAGACCAAAACCTTGAGCAGCAAGCGGCAATTGCCGTAAGAGTGGCTATGGAATGTATAGAAAACGGAAGGCTCCCTGATGTGCGAACAATCTATACGCCAAGCACCACTGTAGTTGATTGTAAATAATTTTATCCATACAAAAGGAGAGATTTTAAATGGCAAACAAGAAGTTTAAAATTGGTATTTTCGGTGGAGAAAGGGGTCGTTTCGTTCTTAATGAAGAAAAGAACCTCTCTGACCAGATGGAAGTTGTTGCTCTTTGCGAAAAGAACCAGACTACCATCGATAACCTTTGGGAAGAAAAAATTCTTCACGAGGGAGTTACAGTTTATAGTGATTTTGATGAAATGCTTGATTCAGGCATTGACGCTGTTGTTTTGGCTAACTACTTCCACGAGCACGCAAAATATGCTATAAAGGCAATGAAAAAGGGTGTTGCAGTTCTTAGCGAAACTACCGCTGCCCCATCTCTCGGCGAATGTGTTCAGCTTGTTGAAGCTTATGAAGAGACAAATACAAAATATATGCTTGGTGCAAACTGCGTTTTCTGGAGAGTTGTTCAGGCAATGAGAAGAGTTATGGACGAAGGAAAGTTTGGCAGAGCAGTATTCGGCGATGCTGAATATCTTCACCCCTCAGTTCCTAACTCCGCTCCCAACCCGAGAATTCCTGCATCAGGAAAGCCGCTTGACCTTGAAAACCTTCACTGGAGAAATACACTTCCCTGTTGTTACTACAACATGCACGACCTCGGTCCCATGATGTATATTACAAACTCTTTCCCGAAGAGCGTTTCAGGCAGAGCAGTGTTTAACGATTTTGCAAGAAAGAAAACTGTTGGCCACGCCAAAGCCTTTGCTCTCGTAGAAATGGACAATGGTTCAATGATTAACTACTCAGGCTGCACAAGTGCAGGTTCTCTCAGCAAGTGGTATCGTCTTGCTTGCGAAACAGGTACAATTGAATCTGTTCGTTATGACCAGAGTGAATATAAGCTCATCGAATGTGGTGCTCACGAAGATCCCACAATCACAGAGCACACCTGGACAAGCAGTGGAACACTTAATGCCGAGGAGGAAGCTATCCTTAACAAGAGTATGTCTGCAGACAGCGAACACGGCGGTGTTCCTCACGGTGGTGTTGACTTTGCTCTTTTGGTACATTTCCTTAAGTTCCTCAGAGACGAAGAACAGCCTTTCTTCGATGTTTACCACGCAGTTTCACTTTCTGCTACAGGTATCCTTGCCTGGTACAGTATGATTACAGATAACAGAAAGTTTAACATTCCCGACTTCAGAGTCAAGGAAGAACGCGATAAGATAAGAGACGACTTCAGAATGCCTTTCGCTCAGAGATATGATGACCTTACACTTCCCTGCCGTTATGAAGAAGGCTTTGAAATTTAAGCATAGCTATTGACTTTTACTTCCGTATATGGTAAAATAACGGAGTATCAGACAATATATGCGGAGGTAATGTAAAATGAAACATATTCAGACTTTGAAAACTCGTGATTTGTGCAAGAGCGCTAAGAACGGCGGCTGCGGCGAATGCCAGACATCTTGTCAGTCAGCTTGCAAAACAAGCTGCGGTATCGCAAACCAGAAGTGCGAAAGCGAGAAGAAATAAGTAATAACAAGAGCGCTGCCGCTGGCAGCGCTTTTTGTTGATTGGAGCAATTTTATGGTACATAGATATAAACAAGGCGGATTAAATATTGTTATAGATGTTTTTTCTGGCTCAATTCACGTTGTTGACGATGTTTG
>JAZRPN010000169.1:0-4811 GCA_045649225.1 Clostridia bacterium
GACCGCTTGGCCTCCGACTTTGGTCAAATTCAGGCAAGAGAATACGGAAACGACACCGTTGATGCCCCATAGGGTCAGATCTTCGATGTGCTCGCAGATCTCCTCTGCAGAGCAGCACTGATACCAGTTGTAGAAATGCTGCGCAAAGAAAATCATACGCTTTTCGCAGGCAGGGACGCTTTGACCACGCCAGGTGGTGGGTAGAATGGTTTGCCGAATGTAACGGGAAGTGTGTAAAAACTGGCCTGCGCCATACATCAGGGCAAGGAAATCAGCGCCGGTGATCTCCACACCGATAGTGTCCTGCAGATCGTTGATGCGGAAACCCTCCGCAGGAACAGTGGCATCTACGCAGAAACGAACCGTATAATCAGCGCTCCCCCGGTTGACACACACTGTGTGGCAACGATCCTGAATGCGCTTGCTGACGATAGGGTAAAGCTTGCTGTAGATGGGTTCCGTGGGCAGCAAAGAGGTGTCAATACAAAGCTTGCGGATGATATTGTGCATAAAGTATCCTCCCCGTTTTGGGAAAAGTTATATATTCGCTATTTTACACCTAATCATGGGCTTTGTAAATTAAAAACTGCCAGAAAAATACCGTCCGCAAGATTTTTCTTGCGGACGGTGGATTGTTTTTTCCTAAGAACCATAAATTGGTGGCAGGTTTATATTACTTTTTCAGCTTTAATGTTATAATTTCAAAATTTTTGACCTTTAATGTAACAGTATTGTTTTGAAGAACAAGCTTTTCAAGCTCATTTTCCATCATATCACAAAGGTAAACCTCATTAAAGCCGTCCGCAAAGGACAGGGTAACATTTTCTCTGGAATTATACGCTTCATACAAACGAATAATGATTCCATCACTGTTTTCGGCCTTTTTAACGGTATCAATAATAACACTGTCATTATCTGCGTTCACAAAGGAGAATTGCTCCGGTAAAGTTCCCCGTTGTTTACCGATTACATCCGCATATAAAGGTTGATTGAAGGAATATGCTTTCTGCACAATATTATTATCTTTAATATCGCCCTTGTGGGGGATGATGGAATATGAGAAAACATGTTTGCCAAAATCGGCCTCAGGATAAGGATAGGTTGCACATTTTAAAGCTGTGAGCTTGATTGTAGTACCTTCGGCACTGTAGCCGTATTTACAATCGTTAAGCACCGAAACACCGTAGCCGCACTCAGAGATGTCGACCCATTTATGTGCACAGACCTCAAATTTTGCCGCATCCCAGCTTGTGTTTTCGTGGGTGGGCCGTGTAACGTAGCCAAACTGGGTTTCGTATTTTGCTTCAGAAGCATTAACATCTATAGGGAATGCAATTTTAAGCACCTGATGATTCTGATGCCAATCGATTTCCGTTTCAAAATCAATGCCTTCCTTTTGAGAATATAACCAAACCTTTTGCGAGATCTGTGAATCCATATACCGTTTTTTAATGATAAAACCGCTTCTTGTTCCATCGATAATGGGTTCGATTTCGGCATCGTCATCAAGAACATATTTTTTGGATTTGTAATAATCACAGATGTCCCAGGCATCGTAGGTGTAGGGGATATCCTCATAAGCCTGAAGCTCATTAAAGCGCTGATTGTAAGGAACAACCTCTCTGTTTGCGGTTTTATCGTAAATCGAAGTTATTCTGCCGGCCTTATCAAAGGCAACACGATAGAAATCGTTTTCAAGAAGATTGTTCTTAATTGCAACCTTGTTTTCCTTGTGTACTTCAACAACAGACCAACCGTAAGCGGAAGCAGGTGTTTTAAGTTCAACCGTTTTGCCTTGCAGCTTTACATTGCCGCAACGCGCAAAGCCGGAAGTGTTATATACAAACACACCACCTGCGGTAGATAGATTGTTCTTGATTTTTTTAAGTTTATCCGAACAAATTGTGTTAAGCGCTTCCTCGATCCGGGCATAATCCTTATCTGTTCCATCATAAACCTCACCGATGGAAGAACCGGGAAGAATATCGTGGAACTGATTATGCAACACCTTCGTCCACATGGAATCAAAGGACTGCTTATCATAACAGCCGCCAAAGAACAGATCTATAGCAGAAAGCGCTTCTGCTTTTTGAAGACCCATTTCGGCAAATCTGTTATTTCTCTTGTTTTTTGCAATGGACGTATAAGTTCCTCGATGGAGTTCAAGATAAAGCTCACCGACCCACCTAGGCATGCGATGTAATTTTGCAGAGTTTTCATCAAACTCCTTTCTCGCATCATCAAGATAGGGCAGAAGAAAATTCATTTTAGCAACGGGAACGTTTGGCAAGCCCTTTTCAAGACGTCTGAATTTTTCATACATCCATCTTGCGGGACCGCCGCCGCCATCACCAAAGCCGTAGGTTAGAAGCACATTGCGGTTATATTCCTTTTGCTGATATCTGTCCCATGCGCCTACAATGTGCTTAGAATCAATTTTTCCTACATAGTTGGTTTTGGTTTCGGTTTTCCGGTCCTTTTGTGCCAAGCAAGCAGTAGTAAAGGTGGCAAAAATTTCACTGCCGTCAATGCCCTGCCACATAAAGCTATCGTAGGGCATTTTGTTTGTATCGTTCCAACTGATTTTGGAAGTTAGAAAATGCCGGATGCCTGATTTATTAAGTATTTGAGGCAATGCGGCACTGTATCCGAAAACATCGGGAAGGAACAGAATTTTGCAGTCAACGCCGAATTCATCAAGAAAGAACCGCTTTCCATAAAGAATTTGGCGGATAAGACTTTCACCGCTTGTAAGATTACAATCGGCTTCAACATACATAGCGCCTTCAGGTTCCCATCTGCCTTCTTTTACAAGCGCTTTCAGTTGTGCATACTTTTCGGGCGCATCCTCTTTTAAATATCTGTAAAGCTCGGGCTGTGTGAGGGTGAATTTTGATTCGGGATATTTTTCCATAAGTGCGTTGATATTGGAAAAACTGCGTTGTATTTTTTCCCTGGTCTGATTTCTGGCCCAAAGCCACTCCACATCAAGATGGGTGTGCCCTATGCAATGAACGGTTGGTTTGCCATCGGTAGAACATAGTTTTTCATAAAATTTGCGACCCATAAATTCACGGGCATCTTTTACGCTTTCGTAAAATTCCTTACTGTAGGGCTGACGAAGGTCAAGCAAATTTGCCGTTTGCTCCAAAACAGAAATGGTGTCGGCAAATTCCTGGGTGTTGGGATTATATACACCATCTGCCGTTTCGAAGGGAACAAGCATATCAAAGTAAAGGGCCTCAGTTTCCTTATGATATTTTAAAAGGTCAATGGAAGGTTTTATGGGATGGCCTGCGTTTGAGGAATAGAAATAAATATATGCTTCATAGTTTTTTCCACCCTCGAGAAAAACCTCAGTGTGATTGATATCGAGACCCTGGGTCATTTCACCGTTAAGATAGATGATTCCTTGTGGATTTAGCACATCCCAGCCCGTTATACCGGTATTTACAGAAAGCATATATGTGAAGTCGTCGTCTGCTTCGGGTGTTGAAAACGCAAAGCGGATCCAATAGTGCTTATCCTTGCCCGTTAGAAATTCCAAATCATGCCAATTGTCGGTTGGAAATTCGTTGCTCGTTTTATATCCGCACTCTTGATATTTAATATCGCTAATTGTGCATACAACGCTTTTTCTATACTTGTCAAGATGTTTTAGCGTGGTGCTTAACCGTTGCATAATTTTAGGCATATGACCACCTCCATATATTTTACAAGTAAATTATATAATAGACAGCTATTGATTTTCAATTATTATTGTGATAGATTTTTTATGGTATTGTGATATTTGCTTTTTGAGAGGATACTTATGGAACCAAAATTGCTTACGGCAGATCGCTTTGTTGACCCCGTAACACAACTTACATATAGGTATGTGTTAAGCGATACGGAGTACTTCCGTCCCCACTATCACGATTATTACGAAGTGTTTATCATTTTAAACGGCAACGTAAAGCACATTGTTAACGGGGCTGAAATCGCCTTAACTGCAAAGGATCTGGTTTTTGTGCGGCCTGAAGATACTCACGACTACCTTTCTGCCGATGGAAAAAGTTTTTCGCTGTTAAATATTACTTTTTCATCGGAAACCGCAGGGGAGTTGTTCGGTTATCTCGGTAACGGCTTTCCTACGCAAAATCTGCTAAAGGAAAAATACCCTCCCACCATTCACCTTACAAGCGGTGAAGCAGATGCCCTTGATTCAAAAATGAAAAACATTGTTGCTATTTCTGCAGAGGACACCGACGCTTTAAAAACGAATTTACGAATATTGTTATTTGATATATTTTCAAAATACTTTTTCAGAAGCGAAATTTATGAAAAAAATATCCCGTCATGGCTTGAGGAACTGTGTTCGCAAATGCGGAAAAGTGAGAATTTTATTGAGGGTACCGATCGCATGTATGAGCTCTGCGATAGAAGCAGAGAGCATATTTCCCGCAGCATGAAAAAATATTTAGGGGTAACGGTAACGGAATTTATAAATAATTTGAGGCTCAATTATATCGCAAGTATGCTTAAAAACAGTAACCACAGCATTGCCGAAATAGTTTTTGAAAGCGGATTTAATAATTTAAGCTGGGCAAATGAACAGTTTAAAGCAAAATTTTCGACCACAATGAGCAAATATAGAAAAACATAAGGAACAAAGCTTGCGGTTCTGTGCTATAATGTAACGCAGTTGCAAAAAACGCAGACAGCAATGATTCATCCGTTGGTGGACAGCGGATCGTATATACATAAGGAGAAGACCTTCCATGAGCAAAAAAAGCAACAAAGCCGGAAATAATCTTTTTCATACACTGATG
>JAZRPN010000170.1:0-2912 GCA_045649225.1 Clostridia bacterium
TAATGTCAGAAAAAAGCGGCGGGGCTTTTGATGTAACCGTTGGGCTGCTTTCTGATTTATGGAACTTTAAGGAAAGGACCGTGCCCCCCACAGAGGACGAAATCTCAAACGCACTTAAAAATGTCGGCTACGAAAAGGTTAATCTTGAAAGCTTTGACCTCAGTGGGACAACCCTCGATCTCGGTGCTATCGCAAAGGGTTATACAGCGGATAAAATCTGCGAGTATTTTAAAGAACAGGGCGTAAACAATGCTATAATTGACCTTGGCGGAAATGTGTGTGTGCTGGGAGAATTTACAGTTGGTATACGAAACCCATTTGAGCCTGAAAGCGCTTTCGCTAAAATAAAACTAAAAGATAAAAGTGCAGTTACAAGCGGTACATATCAGCGTTATTTTGAATACGGCGGTAAAAGATATCATCATATTATGGACGCAAAAACGGGTTATCCGGCGCAAAGCGGCATAGCCTCCGTTACGGTTATTTCGCCATCTTCTATGGTTGCGGATGCACTTTCTACTGCCATTTTTGTTATGGGCGAGGAGGGGCTTTCCCTTTGCAACGATTTTGAAGATACCGACTGCTTTATTATAATGGAAGATGGCTCCACAAGAGCAACGGCAGGCTTTGAAAACAAGTACAATCTGGAGCTTATTAAATAAAAATAAAAAATTTACAAAAAAAACTTGCATTTTGAAATAATGTATGCTAAAATACTAATTGCTTTATTATGTCTTGGAGGTGAATTGAATGCCTAACATTAAATCAGCTAAGAAAAGAGTTCTTGTTATCGACAAAAAAACTCTTCAGAACCGTATGATTAAGTCTGAGCTTAAAACAATTATTAAAAAGTTTGACGCCGTTGTTGCTGAGGGTAGCAAGGACGCTGCACAGGAAGCTTATTCTTTGTGTGTGAAAAAGCTTGACCAGGCTGCAAGCAAGGGTGTTTATCATAAGAACACTGTAAGTCGCAAAAAGAGCAAGCTTGCTAAGGCTCTTGCAACACTTGCGTAAGTTCTAAATATTTGCAACAGAAGCGGAGTATACAATTCTTGTATACTCTTGTTTTGTTACACAAAAAAGGATGCGGGGAGTTTCCCGCATCCTTTTTTATAGTGTACCTCTTAAATAATTTGCCATTTTCCTGCAAAGCCAGTACACATTTGTATCGCTCTCGCATTTTTTGAGCCAAAGCTTACCGTCTGTTACAATTTTAGCATTTGTAAGTTCCCATACTATGTCATTTACCTCGGTTACCTCTTTTATAGCGTTTTCACTCAAAAGAGGCAGCAGATTCTCCTCAAAGGCCTTTCTTGTGTTTCCGCCAAAGAATGCAGTGCCCGGACAGGTTTTTACGGACTTACCCGAAACGAAGTCGCCAAGGTTTTTTCCGCTTGAGCTCCACCATGCGTGGTATGTAATACCGCTTTGTGCATTTAGACCAAATTTTTTGAGAAGAAGCGACAAAACTCCCGTTATCGCACCCTGTTGACTGCTTGTTAAAACATCACCGCCTGCATCGAAGTTGCCTATGCATTCTATACAAATTCCATTTGTATTTGCACCATATATTCCCGCAGGCGTTTTATCAAGCGGTCTTCCCAAAACAATCTTTCCGTCGGGAAAAATCGTAAGGTTTTGAGCTATATCATTCCACCCGTTTGTGTTTACGTGATAGTTTTTCATATTCTGATGGAGTGTAAGATGATTGCTCCCGTCAAAGTGCTTATAAGACGGGCTGTATGTGTGATGAAGCTGAATAAGCTTTATTTTTCTCCTGATAATTTGTTTATCAAGCCAGGACTTAAATTCAGCTAAATCCATAGCCTTTAGTTCATACATATTGACTGTCTCCTTTCAAGGTCATCAATTCTATGCTCGGATACCTTCTCCTTGTTGTCAAGAACGGCATATTTCTGTTCAAGCACGTATGTCCTTTCTATCAGGGTATTGTGCTTGTCCTGCTTTTTTTCAAGCTCGTCGAGGCGATAGCAAATCAGTGCTTTTGTGCGGCTGTTTGCGATAAGGCTTCCGAGCAGAGCCGCAATGCCCGCAATGAGTGATGAAAGCAAAGTATCTGTCATTTAGCTTCACCGCTTTCGTCCTTTTTCTTTGTGAAAAAATATGTGATTATCATCGTTACCATATTTGAATACAACAAGAATGTGTTTTCGTTGAGCGACCTGTTTGTAACCACAATATATACCAAAGACATCACAAGCAAAAGTGTTACAATGCTCTTAACATCAATAAGCTTTTTCAGTTCCTTCATTCTCTTCCTCCTTTATTTTTTCATATTCTTCTTCTGAAATTTCGTACCAGTTTTCCGCTTTATCGGTGCATCCAAGGTAAACTGTTTTGCCGTAGGCAATACCGTTTGTGAGTACCTTGCCCTCACTTGCCTTTAATACATTTTTCATAGAAGCGTCCACCCCTTATCTGTTGCTGTTTTTATTTCGTCTGCCGTCAGCTTTGCAAGGTTTTCCCCGCCAAGCGTGCAGGTGTATGCAGTGCTTTCTCCCGAGCGGTCCTTAAGTGCATTTATAATTGACATAAGGCTTTCATGCGAAAGCAATTTACAATCTCCGAACTTCACCCCGTCAGTTGCAATAACACCCTCAAATCTTACCTCTTCCAAGCTGTTGCAGTTGTTAAAGGCATTCGAAAGACTTGTATTTCCGTTACTACTAAGTACTATTTTATCGATAATTTTCAGTGACGAGCTTAACTCAAATCCTCTTATAAGGGTGTCACTTTTCGATGCATCTATCAACCCCAGGCGCGAAAAAGAAGTATTTGAAAAAGCGTACTGCAAATTCGTTGCTTTTGAAAAATCAATCTCAATTCCTTGTTTTTGAGCGATTTCAACCAAATCACCGCTTATTCTGCTTTTCTGAAATAATCCATAAGCA
>JAZRPN010000171.1:0-6033 GCA_045649225.1 Clostridia bacterium
AGCAAACTGAGTTTCCTTAAGGTCAAGACCAAGCTCTTCGCTGATAACTGTGCCGCCTGTAAGGATTGCAATATCCTGAAGCATTGCTTTTCTTCTGTCGCCAAAGCCGGGAGCTTTTACTGCAACGCATGTAAATGTTCCGCGGTGCTTGTTAACGATAAGAGTTGTAAGAGCCTCGCCCTCAATATCTTCTGCAATGATAAGAAGCTTCTTACCCTGCTGAACAATCTGCTCAAGGATGGGAAGAATGTCCTGGATGTTTGAAATTTTCTTATCAGTGATAAGAATATACGGATCATCAAGAACTGCTTCCATCTTTTCTGTATCAGTTACCATGTAGGGAGAAAGGTAACCACGGTCAAACTGCATACCCTCAACAACCTCGCTGTAGGTTTCTGCAGTTTTGCCTTCTTCAATAGTAATAACGCCGTCGCTTGAAACCTTATCCATAGCGTCAGCGATTAACGCACCGATTGTATCGTCGCCTGCAGAGATTGCTGCAACACGTGCGATATCTTCCTTGCCATTTACTTTCTTTGCACTGTCAACGATGTATTTAACTGCAACATCTACTGCCTTTGAAATACCCTTGCGAAGTACCATCGGGTTTGCACCTGCTGCAACGTTTTTAAGACCCTCACGGATGATTGCCTGTGCAAGAAGTGTTGCTGTTGTTGTACCGTCGCCGGCAACATCGTTTGTTTTTGTTGCAACTTCACGAACGAGCTGAGCGCCCATATGTTCGAAACGGTTTTCAAGTTCAATTTCCTTTGCTATTGTAACGCCATCGTTAGTTATAAGCGGTGCGCCAAACTTCTTGTCAAGAACTACGTTTCTGCCCTTGGGACCGAGAGTTACCTTGACAGTATTTGCAAGCTGGTCAATACCGCTTTGAAGAGCCTTACGGGCTGCTTCGCCAAATAAAATATCTTTAGCCATTTGAATCTATCCTTTCTTAGTCTAATTTTGCAAGTATATCATTCTGGCGGAGAATGGTGTATTCAACGCCGTCAAGCTTAACTTCTGTGCCTGCGTATTTGCTGAGAATTACCTTGTCGCCAACTTTAACTTCCATAACAATTTCCTTGCCGTCAACAACACCGCCGGGGCCTACTGCAACAACCTCTGCATACTGAGGCTTTTCCTTAGCACTGCCCGGAAGCACGATTCCGCTTTTTGTGGTTTCTTCAGTTTCCACCATTTTTATTACGACTCTGTCGCCAAGTGGTTTGATGTTCATTATAATTACCTCCCAATAAACATTGTTTGGAAAAAATTCCTACCAATCTATTTTATCACAAGAAAAATAATTTTCAACCCCCTATAGTGAAAAATTCATAATAATTTCCAAATTTATCAGTAAGATTTACTGAGGTGAATTTTATGAAAAGGACAATTTCTTTTACTCCTTTAGCCGATATCGGAAGCGGTGTTGCCGAAATAGATGACTTCAGTGTGAAAATAAAAACATCGGGTATAAACGGTGTGCTTAAGGCTTGGCTTATAGGAAATGAAGCATACCAAATCGGAAACCTTGTTAACGGAAGACTTGAAAAGGAGATTGATACCCAAAACCACACCGGAATTCTTATAACGCAAAGCGGTCGGCAAATGCTTGTCGGCTACTACAGAAAAAATGGTGAAACTCCTGAAGAAAGAGAAAAACCGCCACTAAAGCTTCCAAATCTTTCGTGGCGGAAAATTACGGAGAAACGCTTCGGAGAAATGACCGATGCAGTTAAATATATATTATGCAACCAAAGTGTTTATGATTGTTTTAAGAAATACGGCCACTACTGGCTCGGAAAAGGGGAGGATTACGAAATTATAGCACTCCCTTGCGAAAAAGAAGACAATCCGCTGAAGTTTTTGGGAAATACGTATTTCAAAAACGGCTACGCAATTATTTGTGTTGACGAGAAAAACGAGCGGATATTCAGGCCTTTCCCTGAGTCGGTTTAAATATTTTTCCGATAATCACTGGGAGTGGTATTCATAATCTTTTTAAATGCCTTGGAAAAATAGTAAATATCTGAAAATCCGCACATTTCCGAAATCTGTTTTATTGAGTAAATCTTGGATGAAAGAAGTGTTTCGGCAAGTGAAATCTTTTTGTGCAGAATATATTGATTGGGAGTGTCTCCGTAGATATCCTTGAAAAGAGTGATAAAACGCCTTTCGCTTAGATTACACATTTTTGCCAATGCGACATTCGTGATTACCTCGTCTGCATAATGCTCCTGAATGTATGTGAACGCAGGGTAGAGCTTGTTTTTTTCAGCTGAGGATTTGTATTTTTTTTGCTGGAGTTTATCAATTTCGTTAAAAAGCTCATACATTGCCGAAAGAGACAAAAAATGATTGCTTTTATCATCAAGGTTTCTGCGAGATGCTATAGTCTGAAATAAGTTCTTTATTTTAGAGTTTCCCGAGCAGTCAAGTGTAAAGCTTTTCATATCAGTATCTGCCAAAAACTCGATTGAAATGCTTTCTGTCGGGCTAGTGCACTGAAACCCGTAGGAATCGTTTTTTGACAGGAAAAGCAGTGTGTCTGTAGCAATGGGCGTTTCCTTATCATTTACGATATGTACATTTTCGCCCGAAAAGTGATAAGCTAAATGGTGAACCCGCCTTTTTTTAGAGTATGAAAGAGAATGTCCTTCGGAATAAAGACGGTACGCTCCTACAATTTTATCAATGTAAAAAAAATCCATACATATCACCCCTTGAATTAAATGTAACATAGCAAAAAATAAATGTCAATTGATTTCTGTATTTTACAAATGAGTAATTTTATATATTGCTATTTCTGCAAAGAAACAGTAAAATTATACAAAAGGGGTGGAGTTATGAATTATATGGAATTAAAACAAAAACTCAACGATTATTATCTTAATCAGGCACCTGTGAATGTGAAAAATCTGCAGGAAAAATGTTATTCAATTATGGATAAATATGATAGTGAAAATCCGGGACTTAACAATTACGAATTAAAGGCAAAACAATACGAATGTATCGCAGATAATTTTGAACCGATTTTATTTGACGATGTGCCTTTTTATTTTGAAACGGGAGCACTCCACCCGTACAGCGATGGTCATTATCTCCGTGGAATGCGTCATGCAAACGGTTGGCTTATTGAGCGTAACCGCCATATTCCGGAAATGGAAAATCCTAAAATGTATCAAAGCCATCTTGCAAATGTAGAAGAACAGCTTATTTGCAGTAACGATATTTATATGGATTTAGAGCATTTCAGACTTCCGTACAAAAAGATTTTCGAAAGAGGCTTAAAGGGTGTTTATGAGGAAGCTGTTGAAACACTTAAGCTTTGCGAAAATCAGGAGGAAAAAGACTTTGTAAATTGTGCGATAGCGGGCATTTTAGCTCTTAAGAAAATCAGTGAAAAATTTGCAGAGTGTGCAGAGGAAAAAATAAAAAACGAAGCAGATGAAAAGAAGATAAAGACTCTCAGGCTTATTGCCGATACTGCAAAAAGAGTACCCTGGAATAAGCCCGAAACCATATATGAGGGAATTAACACTCTTACCTTTATCAGAAAGGCAGTTGGCACGATAGAGGGGATAGGATACGGCTCTATGGGTAGAGTAGATGTTCTTTTGGCTCCGCTTTACGAGAATGACAAAAAGAATGGTGTATCTGACGAGGAAATTTACAATCTGGTTTGCTTGTTTTTGACTATCTGGGATGCTCATATTGACAAGAGAAAGATAATGACAGGCTATGCCGACTACGAGTATGAAAATGCGATGACCGTAGGCGGTTGCGATGAAGACGGCAATGAGGTGTTTAACAAAATCACCGAGTTTATTTTAAATGCCCATTTTGAACTTGACAATATGTACCCCAAAATAAAATGCCGCTACAGTGAAAATTCGTCTGAGGAATATCTTACACTTATAAACAGACCTATACTCAGTCAAAAAAGTATTTTGCTTTACTGCAATGATGATGCCATAGTGCCTGCACTTATAAAGCATGGGTTTAAAAAGGAACAAGCATTAAATTACTCAGTCGGAGGATGCTGGGACGCAGGTTTGGACGACTATGACAAGGCGCAGAGCGGACAGTATGTTAACACCCTTAAAGCAATGGAATGGGCAATATATATGCCCGAGGAGAAACTCAAAAAATGTGAGCTTGACTTTAAGTCTATAACAGAGTGTGAGAATTTTGATGAGGTTTATGATGCGGTTTTGCATAATATACTGGAAATCATAAAGAAAAAGGCAAATGATGAGTCAGTAGGAATGCGAAACTGGTCAAGAGTTGCTCCGTTTTGTATTACATCGGCGCTTATGTATGGTCCTCTTGAAAAAAGAACGGACTACACAAACGGCGGTGCTACATATAACTGGGAAAATATGTACCTTGCGGCATTTCCCGACACTGTTGATTCGCTCCTTGCAATAAAAAATGTGTGCTTCGATAAAAAGCTGTGCACTCTCAAAGAGCTTATAGACGCCTGCAAGAATAACTGGCAGGATGAAAAGCTTCGTAATCTCGTGCTTGAAGAGCCCTCGCATGGCGACAGCTCAGAGGAAGCGGCAAGAATGACGGGGAAGCTGGCAGATGACATTTATAATATGACGAGAGAACTTCCAACATCTTACGGTGGGTCGTGGCAGATTGGCTCATTTATGTATACCGAGGTTGTTTGGTGGGGCAAAAATATCAAGGCTACACCAAACGGAAGATATAACGGTGATTTGATTTCTCAGGGATTTACGCCATCAAGACTGCATAAGATAAAATCTGTTACAGATGTTTTCTCAGGACTCAGGTATTTTGAGAGCAGTAATTTTTCTAAGGGAACAGTAATAAATGTGATTTTACCGGCAGCAAGTTCAAGCAAAGAGATACTAAATGCATTTTTGCGTGGATGCGCCGCATCAAAAGCGCAGATTATGCAGATTAACTGCGTAAACAAAGAGGATTTACTGAAAGCGCAAAAAGAGCCTGAAAAGTATGGACATATCATAGTGAGAATGTACGGTTTTTCAGTGCAGTTTGTTGCTCTTTCAAAAGAATATCAGGATGAATTTTTAAGTCGAAATTTTTATAACGGTTAATAAAAAAACAACCGCAACAAAGGTAAGTTGCGGTTGTTTTTATTTGTTGACAATGTACAAAAAAAGTGGTAGAATAAAATAGAATATGTATAATTGGGCAAAAGTGTGTTTATTTGCTCATTGAAGGGAAAAAGAAAATGTATAAAAAGTTCTTTAAAAGGGCGATAGATATTGTTTTGTCGCTTATGGGAATTATCGTGCTGGCGATCCCGATGCTTGTAATCGCAATTGTTATAAAGCTGGACTCCAAGGGGCCTGTAATATTTAAACAAAAGCGAATAGGCAGGGGGAAAACCGAGTTTGATATTTTCAAGTACAGGAGTATGTATACAGAAACTCCTCAAAACGTGCCGACGCATCAGTTGCAGGGTGCAAATTCGTACATAACAAGGTCGGGGAAATTCATAAGAAAATATTCGCTTGACGAACTTCCGCAGTTATTTAATATCTTTATCGGTAATATGACCATTATCGGTCCAAGACCTGCACTGTGGAATCAGTATGATTTGATTGCAGAGCGAGATAAGTACGGGGCAAACGATGTTAAGCCCGGACTTACAGGCTGGGCTCAGATAAACGGGCGTGATGAAATCCCTATTGAGCTTAAAGCAAAGCTTGACGGAGAGTATGTGGAAAATCTGAGTTTTCTTTTTGACTGCAAATGCTTTATAAAAACCGTGTTCTCAGTTTTAAAACACGAAAGCGTGGTTGAGGGAGCAGTAGAAGAAAAGGAAAAGGTGGGGTAAAGGCGTATGATTTCTATAATAACACCGGCGTATAATGCCGAAGGATGCATCGCAAAAACCATCGAAAGTGTTCTCGCACAAACATATACCGATTGGGAAATGATAATCGTTGATGACTGCTCGAAGGATAATACATACGATGTCGCAAAGCAGTTTGCCGACAAAGACGAACGCGTCAAGGTAGTCAGGCAGGA
>JAZRPN010000172.1:0-3489 GCA_045649225.1 Clostridia bacterium
GTAGGTGAGGAGTGTCCCACATTTGCAGAAAGCTACGAAAGACTGGTTTCGTACTGCTCTACAAAGGACCCGAAGATTACACTTACGGATGAAGATTATGCGGCGATTTATTTTTCTTCAGGAACGACGGGCTTTCCCAAGGCAATCCTGCACAAGCATCAAAGCCTTATGCACGCCGCAATGACGGAGCAGAACCATCACTCGCAAACAAAGGATGATGTGTTCCTTTGCATTCCGCCACTGTATCATACGGGTGCGAAAATGCACTGGTTTGGTAGCTTCCTTGTAGGTGGCAAGGCGATACTTCTTAAAGGCATAAAGCCTGAGTGGATACTTAAGGCAGTAAGCGAAGAAAAATGCTCAATCGTTTGGCTGCTCGTTCCGTGGGCTCAGGATATTCTTGACGAGATTGAACGCGGCGAGCTTAATCTTGAAGATTTCGAGCTTGACCAGTGGCGTCTTATGCATATTGGTGCTCAGCCCGTTCCGCCAAGTCTTATAAAAAGATGGAAGGGCTATTTCCCGAATCATCAGTATGATACAAACTATGGCTTATCTGAGTCTATCGGACCCGGTTGTGTACATCTTGGCGTTGAAAATGTTCACAAGGTTGGCGCAATCGGCAAAGCAGGCTTTGGCTGGCAGACAAAAATTGTGGATGCCAACAAGGAAGAGGTTAAGCGTGGTGAGGTCGGAGAGCTTGCAGTTAAGGGCCCCGGTGTTATGACGGAGTATTATAAAGACGAAAAGGCTACAAACGAAGTGCTTGCTGACGGATGGCTTTATACCGGAGATATGGCACAAGAGGACGAAGACGGTTTCATTTATCTTGTTGACCGTAAGAAAGACGTTATTATCTCGGGCGGTGAAAATCTTTATCCCGTACAGATTGAAGACTTCCTGCGCAAGAATGACTGCATAAGCGACGTTGCGGTAATTGGTCTTCCCGATGCCCGACTTGGCGAAATTGCAGCGGCAATCATTCAGGTTAAAGATGGAATGACGCTTACTGAAGAAGATGTTGAGGATTTCTGTCACGATATCCCAAGATATAAAAGACCGCGTAGGATTATCTTTGCTGATGTTCCGAGAAACCCAACAGGAAAAATCGAGAAACCGAAGCTTCGCAAGATTTACTGCGGCGAGAGCGTCGTAGCACAGCAAAACGAAATTAAATAAATCCGCTATGAAAGGGATGGAACCTAAAATGAAAAAATTATTACTTGGAAACGCTGCTGTTGCAAGGGGTGCTTATGAAGCGGGCGTAAGAGTTGTTGCATCATATCCAGGCACACCGAGTACAGAGATAACAGAGGAAATTGTAAAATTTGATGATATCTATGCAGAATGGTCGCCAAACGAAAAGGTTGCGGCAGAGGTTGCAATCGGTGCATCAATAGCAGGTGCAAGAGCGATGAGCTGTATGAAGCACGTTGGTCTTAACGTTATGGCTGACCCTGTATTTACTGCAAGCTACACAGGCGTAAACGGTGGTCTTGTGCTTTGCGTTGCTGATGACCAGGGTATGCATTCATCACAAAACGAGCAGGATTCACGCCACTATGCAAAAGCGTCAAAAATTATGATGCTTGAGCCGGCAGATTCTTCAGAGTGCAAGGAATTTACAAAAAAGGCGTTTGAGCTTTCAGAAGAATATGACACTCCTGTATTTATCAGGTTATCTACGAGAGTATCTCATTCACAGAGTCTTGTTGAAATCGAGGATAAAAAGGAATCAGAGCTTAAGCCTTATGAGAAGAATATCCCCAAAAACGTTATGATGCCCGCAATGGCTATCAAGCGCCACGTTGTTGTGGAGGAAAGAATAGCAAAGCTTAAAGAATTCTCGGAAACCTGCGAGTTCAATACGGTTGAAATCAACAACTCTAAAATTGGTGTTATCGCTGACGGTGCGGCATATATGTATGCTAAGGAGGCGCTTGGCGACAAGGCATCCTTCCTTAAGCTTGGTATGGTTTATCCGCTTCCCGAAAAGAAGATTAAGGAATTCTGCGAAAAGCACGAAAAGGTTTTTGTTATAGAAGAACTTGACCCGGTTATTGAAGAGCACTGCAAAGCACTTGGACTCAATGTTATCGGTAAGGATGTATTTACACTTCTTGGCGAGTATACACCAAATATGATTCGCAGTGCAGTTTTGGGAGAAAAAGCTCCCGAGGCAGCTCTGATTGAGGAAACTATCCCTGTTCGTCCGCCGGTTATGTGCGCAGGATGTCCCCACAGAGGAACATTCTATGTGCTTAAAAAGCTTGGACTTGTTGTATCGGGCGATATCGGTTGCTACACACTTGGTGCAGTTGCTCCGCTTCAGGCAGTTGATACAACTATCTGTATGGGTGCTTCGGTATCTGCGGCAATGGGTATGGCAAAGGCGAGAGGTGCTGAATTTAACAAAAAGCTTGTTTCCGTTATCGGCGACTCAACCTTTATCCACTCAGGTATAACCGGTCTTATTGATATTGTTTACAACAAGGGTAACAACACTGTAATTATCCTTGATAACTCAATCACAGGTATGACAGGTCATCAGGATAATCCGACAACAGGATTTACTATAAGAAAAGAACCCACAAAGCAGGTTGACCTTCTTCTTCTTTGCAAGGCGGTGGGTATAGAGCATGTAACTGTTGCTGACCCGTTTGACCTTAAAAACTTCGAAAAAGTAGTTAAGGAAGAAATAAACAGAGAAGCTCCGTCAGTTATTATTGCACAGAGACCTTGTGCACTCTTAAAGGGTGTTAAATACACAGGCCACTGCACTATAACTGAGGACTGCAAAAAGTGTAAGCAGTGCATGAAGCTTGGTTGCCCTGCAATCACTGAAAAGGACGGTAACATTATGATTGATACAACACAGTGTAATGGTTGCGATCTTTGCATAAATGTATGTCCGTTTAATGCTATAAAAAAGGAGGAGAACTGAGTATGACTAAGAATATTATGATTGTCGGTGTCGGCGGGCAGGGAACTCTCCTTGCAAGCAGAATACTCGGTAATACTGTAATAAACGAAGGCTACGATGTAAAGGTTACCGAGGTTCACGGAATGAGCCAGCGTGACGGTAGCGTTGTTACTTACGTTAAATTCGGCGACAAGGTTTATTCTCCTATTATCGATATGGGTGAGGCTGATATTATTCTCGCTTTTGAAATGCTTGAGGCTTACCGCAGTATGCCATATCTTAAAAAGGGCGGAAAGATGATTGTTAACACACAACAAATCAACCCGATGCCCGTAATTACAGGTCAGGCAAAATATCCCGAAAATATTGAGGGAAAGCTTAAGAGTAAGGTTGAGTATGTAGGCGTTGATGCTCTTAAGATGGCAAAGGAAGCAGGAAACGCAAAAGCAGTAAACGTTGTGCTCATAGGTGTTATGGCAAAGAGCACAGACATCCCATACGAAAAATGGGTTGAAACAATTAAAACAACTGTACCTGAAAAGTTCCTTGAAGTTAATCTTAAGGCA
>JAZRPN010000173.1:0-27318 GCA_045649225.1 Clostridia bacterium
ATTCTTATATCCCGGATTTTGTTTCAGGAAAAGAAATGACTGACTTCCATACTGAAGAAAAAATTCTCGAAGCAATGTTTCGCATGGAGGAGCTCGGCATCAACACTATGCTCCCTCTGGCTGACCCCTACATCATAAGAATCCTTCAGCATTATCGCAACGAAGGCGGTAAAATGAACTTCATTTTCCAGCCTTACGCAGTCTCACTTATTGAACCAAGCATAATACAGATGTTGTCTGTTGATCCGATTGGCGTATATGTTCATGCTGACCTTAACTTTGAACGTGATCAGTGCGAAAAGATCCTTGAAAGGCTTGAATTGTTCCGCGAAAAAATGACCAAGGAATATGGCGTTAAGGTTGGTCTCAGCACTCACAGACCTGATGTAATTGTAAAAAGCGAAAAAGAGGGTTGGGACTTTGACTTCTATTTTGCATGTATGTACAATCTTCGCAGAAATCACGAGGGTGAAGAAAGCGGTTTCTTAACAGGCAAGGCAAAAACAGGTAGGGTTATAAGGCCTGAGGACCGTGCTGAAATGCTTGCAGTTCTTAAGGATATTAAAAAGCCTGTTATTGCATTTAAGATTTTTGCCGGCGGTCAGATGGTTACCGCTGTTGAGCCTGAAGTAAAAAGAGCACGTATTAAGGATGCTTATAATACAATCTTCACAACATTAAAGCCAAACGACTTTGCTGCTATGGGCATTTTCCAGAAATATTCTGACCAGCTTACAGAAAACGTAGAGCTTTATAACGAATGGTACAACGAAGTAAATAAATAATTCGATTGTAGCGCGAAAGGAGATTTACATGTTAAAGGCGGGACTTTTAGGTCTTGGAACCATCGGCAAAGCTCATTTCGAACGTGGTTATATGGCAATGTCCAAAGAAAGCGGACCGATTAAGCTTGAGGCTTGCTTTGATGTAACCAAGGAAAATCTTGAAATTGCCGACGGTGTTCGCAAATATACAGACCTTGACTCATTTTTTGAAAATGAAAAAGACAAGCTCGATATGGTTGATATTTGTCTTCCTACGTTTTTACACAAGGAGGTTGCCATCAAAGCAATGCAGCATGGTTTTCATGTGCTTTGCGAAAAACCTATGGCACTGAATTACGAGGATGCATCCGAGATGTGCAAGGTAGCAAAGGAAACCGGCAAAACACTTATGATTACTCAAGTGCTTCGCTTCATAGATGACTACGAAAAGATATACGATTACATTAAAAGTAATAAACTTGGAAAAGTCAAATATGTACAGCATACAACCTATATAGGCGGTTTGCCACAGGGGCAGAACGGTTGGTTTCAAAACGTCAAGCTTTCCGGTGGTCCTATGCTTGATGTTCATGTTCACGATGTAGATATACTTAATTACCTTTTAGGTATGCCAAAAGCACTCAGTTCATCTTCCTTTCCTTCAGGTGCCAAAGAGAAGATTGACGCACTTTCATCTAACTATTATTACGATGATGGAAAGTGTGTCAGCGACCAAAGCGACTGGAGTGTAGTTAACAAACATAATTTGGGAAGGTCTTTACGTATTAACTTTGAAAAGGGTTACATAATACTTCAAAAGGATTTGTTTGTAAAGGTAGACGAAGAAGGAAATGTTGAGGATTTGACTATTGAAAATAAGTCAGACGGTATTTTAAAAGAAATTACGTATTTTGCACAGTGCGTTATAAACAACCAGCCAGTTACAAAATGCCTTCCTGAGGATTCGGCTATGGCAATAAAGATTATTTGCACAGAGAGAGACTCTGCAAAAAAATTTGGCGAAAGAATTCACCTTTAAAAAAATAGCAAGACTTATGTCTTGCTATTTTTTATATATTCTGACGGAGTTGCACCCATTATTTTTCTGTAAATATTATTGAAGGTTCTCATAGATTCAAACCCACATTCCATAGCGGCCTGAGTTATTGAAACACCCTCATTTAAAAGCTTATTCACGTTATCTATACGAAGCCTGTTTATGTAAAAGGCTATAGTTTCTCCCGTATATTTAACAAATAATTTTGACACTTTTCCGCGATCCATAAACAAGCTTTTTGCTATGCTTTGAACTGTTATATTTTCGCGAATATGCAGGTTTATAAAATCAATTATTTTATAAAAGTCCTGTTTTTCCTTTTTTGTGGATTTGCTATGCTCTGTATCAGGAAATTTTGACATCATTGCAAAGTAAAATGCTGAAAATATACTTCTTGAAAAATAGTCTCCCTCACTATATCTAAGCTTTTTTACTCTTTCCATTATTTTTAGCAAATCATTGATTTGCTGTGAAAAAACTTCATCACTTTCTATTTCTTCGGCCCTGATGTGTGTTTTCACAGGCTTTAAGTCAGCCCACGCCCCCATCAAAACAGATGGTGAAAACTGTCCGAGGATAATTTTTGTATCATCTCGTTCAATGATAAAGCAGTGGACGCACCTCTCACCTATAAAAATAATATCTCCCTTTTTTGTTTTATGCATAACGCCGTCTATTAATATACTGAAGCCGTCGGTAAGCGGTTTGATAATCTCAATATTTTCGTGCCAGTGAAAGTATTCAGAGCCCTTACCACATACCGTAGTCCTTATGGCCATCATAATATCGTGAGACTCATGATGAATTTCCATATTAATTACCTCTTTTGGTTTTGATGTTTTTATTATAACATCCATATACAAATCCACGCAACCATTAAATTTAAAAAAATAGTTGATTTTTATGTTTTACAACAAATCTGCCAATCGAACCTACAAACTTGCTTGCCGCAAAATATGTGCGTTGTTATAATAAATACAGAAGCAAACTTGTAACAACATCTAAGGAGGACTTCAAAATGATAAAATCTACTTCAAAAAAAACTGTAATTGCAGGGCTTATGCTTGCTATTGGACTTTATCTTCCATCTATGACACATATGTTTGCAATACCCGGAAACATTTTCCTTCCAATGCATATACCTGTTTTTTTATGCAGTTTTTTCTGCGGTCCTGTATTTGCAGGAATGTGCGGGTTTGTTTTGCCCTACTTAAACAGTATGATTACAGGTATGCCAGTTTTCTACCCTAATGCGGTTATTATGTCAATGGAGCTTCTCACCTATGGAGTAGTGTGCGGAATTGCACATCAGCTCACACAAAAAAAATTTAAGTTTAGATACATATACTTATCCCTTGTTCTTGCAATGATTGCGGGAAGAATTGTCTACGGAATTGTTGCTGCACTTTTGTTGTTCGTATCGCACGATATGCAAAAATTATCTGTGATAACTGCAGTAGTTCAAGGAATTCCGGGAATTGTTATTCAGCTACTCATAGTGCCGCAAATAGTGTTTGCAGTATTCAGAGCCATATCCCCCAAAAATCAAAATGCAACCGAAAAAGCTATCTCAATGGTTAGAGATAACACTGCCAGCTGTGTTGTGGTAAAAAAGGGGCGTATTATCAGTGCTGAATCTCCACGGGGAATATCACATATAGTAGACCTGCACGATAAAAACATGCTTAAGGGCACATTTGTTGCAGATAAAATCATAGGAAAAGCCGCTGCGATAATCTTCATTTTATCCGGGATAAAGGCATGTTTCGGTGAAACGGTAAGTAAAAGCGCCATTGATTTACTCGAAAAAAATGGAATAAAAGTAACTTATGATATATGCACAGATGTTATTGAAAATCGCACCGGCGATGGAATGTGCCCTATGGAAATGACCGTCAAGGATATAGATGATTTTTCCTTAGCTTTGAAAATGCTCAAGAAAAAAGTTGTTGATTTATCTAAGAAATAATATTATTATATTTTCAATAGAAGGAGGTTAATGAGATGAAACGTATGGATTGCGAAAATTATTCGGTTTTATTTGATACCGAAGTTCACAAATTTAGTATTCATTACAAAAAAACGCCCGTAATTACAGACGCATACGTTGAAGGGCTTTACCATAACGGTAAAAAAATTAAGGATATTACGGATTTTAAGTCAACTCAGGTTAATCATCTCGAATACGAAGATTACAGCAAAAAGTTTCTGGATATAGAATATAAAGATAATGAGGCGGATGATAATATTGCCTTTAAATTAAGGTTTTCTTTAACTGAAGATGGCGTCAGCATTAAGGCACAAAAATATGATATAAAAATTGCAGGTAAAATATCTACCCCCTGCGAAAGCATTGACGATGTTTTCCCCGTATGTATTGACAGAAATGTTAATGATTTGCGTAGCGCTATTGGCAAGGCTTCCTCTAACATAGATAACGCTACATACAACAAAAAGACGGATATGGCTGTCATTGTAGGAAACTCACGTAAAACCAAAATTTCCTTTAACAGAGAAAATAATGCCTACAACTTTACAATGCCTGTTTTGGCAACAGACAGGTGTGAAAGTAATACTGTTTCAGTGCAGGAAAACGTGCTTGTAAACAAATATCACATAAAGTTTTCTCCATACAACAGAAATTCCACCTTCAAAACACCACCTATCGGCTGGATGACATGGTATGCCGTTAAATTTGACGCTTGTGAAGAAATTGTTCTTAAAAATGCGAAATGGCAGGCAGAAAATCTTAAGGATTACGGTGCTAACACCGTGTGGGTTGATTGGGAATGGTACCATGAAGACTTTAATGGGGATCGTACAGACGGCGTAAATTCCCTTATGCCTGACCCTAAGAAATACCCAAACGGAATGAAGTATCTTGCCGATAAAATTAAGGAAATGGGGCTTATTCCTGCAATCTGGATTGGCTATACCAATGAGCCATGCAAAAATAAGTATATAGAAAAGTATCCCGAAATGGTTCTCGTTGATGAAAAAACCTGGTGCGGAAGATATTACTACGATTTCAGCAACCCCCACTACTTAAATGAATATCTCCCCGAAGCTGTCGAAAATGTACACAAATGGGGTTACGAAGCAGTTAAGTACGATACAATTCCCATTTCTGTAAGCAGGCACCAGAAAAATCACGATAAAATGTATGACCCATCCCTTACAGTTAAGGAAGCTCTTTATAATATGATAAAGAAAACCCGTGAGCTCTTGGGTGAAAATGTGTATATGCTTTCCTGCTCAGGCAGTGCAAACTCCTCAATTCTATGGGCTTCAGATATTTTTGATGCAGCGAGAATCGGTGATGATATCTTTACCTGGCAGGAGCACATTAAAAACATTGGAAGAATAGAAGAATTCTATCCTCTCCATAACATTCAATTCCATGCAGATGCAGACAATGTCGTTCTCCGTGATGAATTCAATAACTTTGAGCAGGCAAAATCTCGTGCAACAATTATTTCCCTGCTTGGTCTTCCTATGACATTTGGAGATCAGTTTGAGGTTTTGTCCAATGATCGTGTAGATGTTCTTAAACGTTCTCTTCCAATACTTGATATTCATCCTATGGATTTGTCTGCCGCAAACTTTAACGAGGAAAACTTACTTATCAACTTAAATATTGAAAAGGATTACGAAAGCTATCTTGTAACAGGTGTGTATAATCTTACAGATAAGGATACCTTACGCACACTTGATTTGGCTGAAGATTTGCATCTTGATAAAGGAACGTATCTTATCTATGATTATTTCCGCAATAAGTTTATTGGTAAGACGGATGCAAGTTCTATAGCGCTTGACTTAGTTCCCTACGAGGGAAGAATTCTTTCAATTCGTCCATACACCGGCAAGGTCCAGCTTATAAGCACATCAAGACACATCACTCAGGGTGCAGCGGAAATAACTGATATGAGATTTTGCGATGACACCCTCTATCTCACTGCAGATTTAATTGCAAAAGATTCATACACTGTTACCTTGTATGTTCCAGATGGTTTTGAGCTTGACAGCTATACCGGATTTACATCCCACACTCAGGAGGATAATCTTCTTAAATTAACATATCTCCCGGATAATACGGGTGAATATAAATTTTGCGTAAACTTTAAAAATATTTAGCAAGGAGAAGAGATATAATGGCTATATACCCCACCTTTCCCGGAAGAAAACGAAAAGCCTTTACCATGAGTTATGATGATGGTTGGCCGCAAGACAGAAGGCTCATCGAGCTTATGAACAAATATGGCATAAAGGGTACTTTTAATCTGAACAGCGGAGAGAAGCTATTTACAGAGCTTACAGATGCAAAAGAGCTCTATAAAGGTCATGAAATAGCAGTACATGCTCTTACTCATGCATATCTTGACAGAATAGCTCCACAGACAGCCACATACGAAATAATCAAGGACAGAGAAAATCTTGAGACATATTTTGGCGGAAGCATAAGAGGCTTTGCATATCCCTATTCTGCATACAACAATGACACTGCTGCTCTTTTAGCTAATTGCGGAATAAAATACGCAAGAACTATTAACGAGACTGAAAAGTTTAATATGCCGAGCGACTGGATGTTTTTAAACCCCACCTGTCGTCATCAAAACCCAAAGCTGATGGAGCTTTGCGACACCTTTTTAAACACCGAGCCGGCATTTAATCAATCAAAGCTGTTTTATGTATATGGTCATTCCTATGAATTTGATGTGTTGGATCAATGGGGTATGATAGAAGAATTTTTCAAAAAACTGAGGGGCCGCGATGATATATGGTATGCAACAACCATTGAAATTTTCGACTATATAAATGCATTTAAAAATCTTATCATGTCTGTTGACAGTAAGTATATTTATAATCCTACTGCAACAACAATTTCACTTATTTACAGTGATGGTGATTTTATAAATAGTTCAATTGAACTTGAAATCAAACCAGGCGAAGAAATAACCCTGTAAAAATAAAGTCCAAAAGCAAAAGGTCGAGGGTGGTAAGGAAGTAATGGTTTTGAAGCCTGATTTTCAGTTTATGCTACGTAAAAAATTCCCGAAATACGCCAGTATTACGAGAATTTTCTTACTTGCCTAATTCTAAAAATCAGATATTCAAAACTGCTACGCATCCTAAAATCAAAATTTTTCAATGAAGTTCAAGGCGAAAATGGCTCATAATCCTGACGGATATGAGCCATTTTCAACGCAGAAATTCGTGAAAAAGACGATTTTTAGGACAATACTTCCTTATCACCCTCGACCTTTTGCTTTCGGACTTGTTTTTTTACCGTTCCAATTCTAAATTCAGTTAGAACGCGAAATGGGTGAAGTGGCACGCTTCTTTTAAATTTTGAATATTCCAAATGCATCAAGTATAGATGACAAAAGAATAAGAATAATGCATATAGGTGCAAAATACTTTATAACAATCCTGAAAAGACCTTTTCTTTTAAACTTTCCGGAAAGCTCAACCTCTTCTTCGATTGCCTTGGGCTTGATTACATAGCCTACAAATATGCAAGTGAAGAATGCAACTATCGGCATAAGCACGCTGTTACTGATAAAGTCAAAGAAATCAAGGAACTGAAGTCCTATAATCTTAACGTTATCCCAAATTCCGTAGCCAAGTGAGGAAAGAAGCCCCAAAGCTACCGAGAATACAAATACGATAACGCAAGAAAGCGGTCTGCGTATTTTTAATTTGTCGCACAGTATTGAAACAACCGTTTCCATAAGCGAGATTGAAGATGTCAGTGCCGCAAACAAAACAAGCAGGAAAAACGCAATGCCTATATAAGTTCCGCCCGTCATGGATTCAAACACTTTCGGGAGCGTTACAAACATCAGGCTCGGGCCCTTTCCAAGTGCCTCGGGAGTACCGCCCGAAAATACAAACACTGCAGGAATAATCATAAGGCCTGCCAAAAATGCTATACCGGTATCAAAAATCTCGATTTGTGTAACAGAAGATTCCAGACTTACATCCTTCTTCATATATGAGCCATATGTAATCATAATACCCATAGCAAGCGACATTGAGTAGAAAAGCTGACCCATAGCCGCAAGCACGGTAGTTGCTGAAAACTTACTGAAATCAGGCATTATGTAGTACTTAACGCCTTCCATTGCCCCCGGCATACATACAGAGTATATCGCAATTACAATTGATAAAACTACAAGGACGGGCATCATAATTTTGCTGACTTTTTCTACGCCCTTTTCTACGCCGCCCAAAACTATGAGCGCTGTAGCACCAAGGAAAATCATAAACCAAAAAATCGGTTCGCCTGTTTGTGATATAAATCCGCCGAAATACGAATCCTTTGCCGCATCTACAGCTCCGCCGCTCACAAAAGCGTACAAATACTTTGTAACCCAACCGCCGATAACAGAATAGTACGGAAGTATAATTGCCGGGATAAGTGCCGCAAGATATCCAACAAACGAATACTTTTTATTAAGTGCCTTAAATGCGCCGATAGCACTGAGTCCTGTTTTTCTACCGATTGCAGTTTCAGCTATCATAAGTGCAAAACCAAAGGTAACTGCAAGAAGAATGTATACCAAAAGGAATATTCCTCCGCCATACTTTGCCGCAAGATATGGAAATCTCCATATATTTCCCAAACCTACTGCAGAACCGGCTGCCGCAAGCACAAAGCCAATTTTGCCGGTAAAACTGCTTCTTTTTTCATTGTTCATAATCCTTCACCCTTCATTTGTTAAAATTATTTTTCACAAACATCATTAGTTAAAATCATCAAAAAGCGGGGTGGAAAAATATCTTTCCGCCGTGTCAGGAAGCACCGTAACCACCGTTTTACCTGGGCCGAGAAGCTTTGCAAGCTTAATTGCCGCAGCTACATTTGTTCCGCTTGAAATACCGCACATAATGCCTTCTTTCGAAGCAAGTTCCTTTGAAATTTGAATAGCTTCCTCGTCTTTTATAATGCAAATATCATCGTAAATGTTTTGATTTAAGATTGCAGGGATAATTCCGTCGCCAATTCCCATCTGCACGTGAGTGCCGATAGAGCCTCCCGATAAAATAGCCGCATTTTCCGGCTCTACTGCCCAGATTTTTATGTCAGGGTTTGCTGCCTTGAGCGTTTCGCCGATTCCCGTAATAGTGCCGCCTGTACCGATGCCTGAGCAAAAGCCGTGAATGGGGCCTTTTACCTGTTCTAAAATTTCTCTGCCCGTTTGTTCCCTTTGAATCTGAAGATTTGCAGGGTTTTCAAACTGTTGTGGAACAAAAACGTTGGGGTCTTCTTTTTCCATAGAAAGAGCAATACGCAAGCATTCATCAATACATGCTCCGATGTCCCCCGCGTCGTGAACTAAAATCACCTCTGCTCCGTAGTGGCGAACGAGTTTGCGACGCTCCTCGCTTACAGAGTCGGGCATAATAATTTTCGTTTTAAATCCCATTACTGCACCCACAAGCGCAAGACCTATGCCCTGATTTCCGCTTGTAGGCTCCACGATAACAGTGTCTTTATGTATCTTTCCGCGTTGTATTGCATCCATAATCATATTATAAGCCGTTCTGGTTTTAATTGAGCCACCAACGTTAAGGCCCTCCACCTTTACCAGAATATCTGCCCCGTCTTTTGGAGCAATGTTTTGAAGCTTAACCATCGGCGTATTTCCGATTGCTTCCAAAATATTATTATATACCATAAAATTTCACCCCGAAATTTATTTTACAAAATTATACTTATTATATCATATGCAGATGGCTTAGTCAATTTTTACCTGTAAAAAAACAAAAAACTCCTCATAATCTTATGAGGAGTTTTAATTACTTTAAAATTTATCTGTTAAGAATATATTTTGTAAGTTCAACGGGGTCAACAATCTTGCCGTCCTTATAAACACGCATATTGCCTGATGCAATTTCGTCAATAAGGATTACTTCGTCATTGTTGTATCCAAACTCAAACTTGATATCCCAAAGATCTAAACCGATAGTCTTAAGGTCGTCAGCAACAATCTTTGTAATTTTAAGAGTCTGTTCCTTCATGCTCTTAAACATTTCTTCACTCATAACACCAAGAGCTGCAAGACCTTCAGCAGTTACAAGCGGGTCGCCCTTTTCGTCATTCTTGAAAGTGCACTCAACATAACCGCCCTCAAGAGGTGTGCCGTTTTCGATATATTCACCGTATCTGCGGATAAAGCTACCTGTTGCAACAAGTCTGCAGATAACTTCAAGACCGTGGCCGAATACCTTGCCAGGAAGAACCTCCATTGTAGCATCATCAACATTAGCACTTACATAATGTGTTTTGATACCTGCTTTTTTAAGCAAATCAAAATAATATACAGATGTTCTGAGGTTTGCCTTACCAATCCCCTCAATCTTAAGACCTACAGAATTTTCACCCGGATCAAAAACGCCGTCTTTACCTGTACAGTCGTCTTTAAACTTCAACAAAACATTGCCGTTATCAAGGCCGAATACGTCTTTTGTTTTACCTTCGTAAATCTTTTTCATAGTAAATCGCTCCTTCGTATTTCCTAGTATGGGAAATATTATAACACACATTTTTTTACATTTCAACAAAAAAGAAAGAGATTTCTCTCTTTCTTTTAATTTTTTTCAGTTTACACTCTCAACCACAGCATTTTTGCTTTCAATTGCAATTTTTTGTTTTTTAGCCGCTGTAATTACAAACTGCATTACTATTGTTGTAACAGCCATGAGTCCGCATGCTATGTAAAGAGCAATCTGGTAGTTACCGGTGATATCAAAGCAAAGGTTTGCAAGAGGTGCACCAAGAGCATATCCTGCAGTATTAACCGATGCGATAATACCTAAAATCTTGTTATATGATTTTTCGCCGAAAAGGTCTCCTGCAAAAATGGGAAGCATAATTGTTTCAAGCGGGAGTGCAAGAGATGAGAATACGCCGTAAATCATAGCTAAAATCATACCGGTTTTTGTATTTGTCAAACTTGCAAGCATAACCATAACAGCAATTGCTGTTACGAAACATGTATTTGCCGTTTTTCTAAGGCCAAATTTATCATAGATAATGCCGACGCTAAACTTAAATACAGTAAGTGCTAAAGAGTGCATACTTAAAACCGTTGCAACGTAGCTATCCTTAAAACCGGTATCTCTCATAAGTGGTGCAGCAATACCGCTTATCCCCTGCAATACCATACCTGTTGCAAAAATACAAACCAAAGCTGCGTAAAAATACACCTTTTTAGTTGCCTCAGAAAATTCAATACCCTCCCACGTTTGTCCACGCTTTTTCTTTTTATGAGCGGGAGCTTCTGCTATCATATTCTTGTCAGGGCTTTCCCTGAAGAAGAACATTATAAGCACACCTATGACAAGGAGTATCAACGCTATAAGACGGTATGCGTCGCGATAGCCAAACATTGTACCTTCCTGATATATTATGGGCGAAACAATCTGCATTGCAAGTGCCGCACCTACGCCGTTTGCCGCAAGTATTGCACCCATAACTGTACCACGGTTTTCCTTAAACCATCTTCCTATAACTGCACCAACCATTGTTGTAGTTGTCCATGCAAGACCAAGGCCAAGGAAAACGCCACCCAGGTAAAACACATATATGCTTGAAGCAAATGAGTATAAAAGGCACGAAATAATAAGGCAGACGAAGCCTGCGCCGATAAGCTTTTTGTATCCGAAGCGTGCAACCAGGCTGCCAAAGAAAATATTTATAATTGAAGTTGTTATGAATCTGCAGCTGTCATTTAAAGAAAACGAGCTTCTTGAAATCGAAAGTGCCTCGGTAATTGCAGATATGTACAAGCTCTTGCTTGAACTGCAGAAGCCAAGGACAGTAAAGGTCATTAAGAAGCACAGACCCGCTATTATCCACTTGTAATCAAACTTCTTGTTTTTCATCATAGCTACTTTTCTCCTGTCATTATAAATTATCCAACATCTATTGATTTTACCACTTTGCTATGATATAATCAAATACAAATATATTCATATCTAATATTTATAATTATCAATAAGGAGTAAGCTATGGAACTTGCAGAAAAATATATCTATGCAGTCTACGAGGAAAAAAGCTTTTCAAAAGCGGCAAAAAAGCTGTATATAACACAGTCATCGCTGAGTGCCACAGTAAAAAAGCACGAAAATAAATTAGGTTTTCTTGTGTTTGACCGTTCAAAATCACCCATTGAGCTGACTCAGGAGGGAAAAATCTTCATTGACTATCTTGAAGAAATAAACCAAAACGAAAACGCAATGAAAGAGCGCATCCGTTCTATATCAAGCCCCCATTTTGAGCATCTTGCAGTGGGAGGTACAAGCTTTTTCTCGCATCACATCCTGCCAAATGCGTGCAAAAAGTTTCACAGTCTTTATCCTAACATCAGAATACAGCTTGATATTGGTGAAGCAAATTATGCCAGCACAATGTATGACAGGCTCGACACGGGGCAGCTTCAGCTTGTGCTCGGTTTTGATATCGATAAAACCAAGTACACAAGCGTTCCACTTACGGACGAAAGATATATGGTAGCCGTGCGCAGAGATCTACTTAAAGACGAGAGGCTTCTCCCCTATGCCCTCACAAGAAAGGAAGTTTTGTCCAGAAACGTACCTGATGAAAAAATAATCACTGACTACTCCCTTTTTGAAAACACAGAGTTTTTGAAAATAAAAAGCACAGGTGTTTTGTGGCAGGATATGTCAAAATTTTTATCACAGTGCCCGTCTTCTCCCTGCTACATAACAAATTGCCGTAATATTGACTACATATATAAAATGATGCTTTTAGGACTTGGATGTGCACCGACCACAGATACGGTAGTTAAAGCTCATCCCGAAAACAAGGATGTTTTGTATTTTATTGTAAAGCTAGCAAAACCCTCGCGTCAGGCGATGGTTGTTTACCGAAACGATATCCCGCTTCCCAAATGTGCACAGGATTTTATCAGTATCCTGAAGGAAATTATTTAAAAAAGGACTGTAAAAAACTTCAGTTTTTTACAGTCCTTTTACTTATTTCAGGTTTATTTATTCAATTTTTCCATATCGTTTTTGCGGATTTCAACTCGTCTTACCTTACCGCTGATTGTTTTGGGGAGTTCATCCACAAATTCAACAATTCTCGGATATTTGTAAGGAGCAGTATGAGCCTTTACGTATTCCTGAATTTCTTTTTTCAGTTCGTCTGTGCCATCAGTTCCTTTTACGAGTACGATTGTAGCCTTTACAATCTGACCACGAACCTCATCAGGAACAGGAGTGATTGCACATTCCAAAACGTATGGAAGCTCCATGATAACGCTCTCAATCTCGAAAGGACCTATGCGGTAACCCGATGATTTGATAACATCGTCAATACGACCAACATACCAAAGGTATCCGTCCTCGTCCATTGTTGCCTGATCGCCCGTGTGATAGAAACCATCGTGCCATACGTCCTTTGTCTTTTCTTCATCAAGATAGTATCCTGTAAAGAGACCGCAAGGAACACTGTCTTTCACACGGATACAGATTTCGCCTGCATCACCTGTTTTGCATTCGTAACCATCAGGATCAAGAACAACCACGTCGTAGAGAGGACTGGGTCTTCCCATAGAGCCGATTTTGGGCTTTGAGCCTACAAAGTTTGCGATAGAGAGTGTTGTTCCTGTCTGACCAAAGCCTTCCAAAATAGTAAGCCCTGTTGCCTTTTTGAACTGATTAAATACTTCGGGGTTAAGCGCTTCACCTGCAGTTGTAGCATACTCAATAGAAGAAAGGTCATATTTTGACAAATCTTCCTTGATAAAGAATCTGTACATAGTGGGCGGAGCACAAAATGTTGTGATATTGTATTTTGCAAACATCGGCAGAATATCTTCCGAATGGAATCTGTCAAAGTCGTAAGTAAATATGCCTGCCTCGCAAAGCCACTGTCCGTAAAGCTTGCCCCAAAGCGCCTTACCCCAACCTGTTACGGAAATTGTAAAATCAAGCCCGTCGGGATTTACATTGTGCCAATGCTTTGCAGTAGGATAATGACCGAGAGCATACTTGTATGAATGAGTTGCAATTCTGGGGTATCCCGTTGTTCCCGATGTAAATATCATAAGCATCGGATCATTTCCGCACGGTGTGCTTTCTGTGCGGTCGAAATGAGTGCTGAAACGCTCCATTTCAACGTTAAAATCGTTCCAACCGTCCTTTTTACCGCCAACCATCACCTTAATCATATCGGGATAGTTTGCCGCAGCTTTTTCTGCTTCGTCAGCAACCACACCGTCTGCCGTACAAACAATTGCTTTTACCTTAGCTGCCTTGTATCTGTATTCAAAGTCGTGCTCTACAAGCTGATTCGTTGCAGGGATTGCAACCGCACCGATTTTGTGAAGTGCAAGCATGCAGAACCAGAACTGGTAATGCCTCTTAAGCACAAGCATTACGGCATCTCCCTTTTTGATACCGAGAGACTCAAAATAGTTCGCTGTCTTTGCTGAATACTTCTTCATATCACTGAATGTAAAGCGGCGGTCTGATTTATCGTTTGCCACCCACATCATTGCCAATTTTTCAGGATTCTTCTTTGCAATGGCATCAACGCAGTCAAATGCAAAGTTAAACTTGTCGTCATTTTTGAAGGAAATGCCGTTAAACACGCCGTTTTCATCATAGGTTGACTCTATGAATTTATCCGCAACAGTTTCCGACTTAGCCTTTTGTGCTGCAACCTTAGCCGCAATATAAGGAGCCTCGGGATATTCCTCGCTAACCTTGCCATCCTGCGGATTTAAAACAACAGCGTGAAATTCGCATCCACCCTCGCTTACTGCAACCATCCCGTGAGGGATTATACTGTTATAGAAAATAGAGTCCCCCTCGTGAAGAATATCTATATGGTTTCCTATCTGAACCTTAAGCGAGCCCTTTACTATAACGTCAAACTCCTGACCATTGTGCGAATCAAGCTTTATCGGCTGGTCTTGTTCTTCCGGCAAATACGGAAATTTTACCAAAAAGGGTTCAGCAAGCTTATCTTTAAACTTCGGAGCAAGGTTATTATAAACAACACCGTGCTTCTTTACAATTTTAAGGCCCTCGCCTTTTCTTGTGATAGCAAAAGATGTAAGGGTGGAGCTGGCGCCCTCAAGCAAATCTACAACCTCAACTCCGCACGCCTTTGCGCACTTGTAGATAAAGGTGAAGCTAAAATCAGTTTCGCCTTCTTCCAAAATCTTATAATCCTGGGTAGTTACACCTGTGAGCTTTGCAAGCTCCTCCTGTGTGTAACCCTTTGCTTCACGCAGGTCTCTGATTCTACCTGCCACTTCTTTTAAACTGTAATCCATATTTGCGTCTCCCTTCATTTTCGTAAACTGTTATTACGAATTTGAATAAAACAAAAAACCCGTCTCAAAAAAATCTTTTGAGACGAGTTACTAAACCCGCGGTACCACTCAAATTACGGAAAATACTCCGTCACTTACCGAGCTCTGACAAGCCCTTTGCCTTTACGCAGCATTACGGAAGGAGTCTACTAAGCCAAGCCTTTCGGTCCTTCGACTCAGAGGTGATGGGTCTTTGGAAAGTTCAACCATTGCCTCGCACCATCCGGCAACTCTCTTCAGGCTTCACAATCCGACCGTCCTCGTCGCAGTCTTTTGTGATATTCAAATTTAAACGAATTTTAGCACAACTTTTATCAATTGTCAATAGTTTTTCAGGAAATTTTTGATTTTTTAGATTAAAACGAAATTGTTATACTCGTCCCTTTTCCCTCTGTGCTTTCAAGAGAAACTTCAGCATTGTGATACGAAGCCCCATGTTTGACGATTGCAAGACCAAGACCGGTGCCGCCGGTTTCTTTGGAATGGCTCTTGTCTACACGGTAGAAGCGTTCAAATATGCGAGACTGATGTTCAGGAGCTATACCTATGCCGGTATCCCTGACAGTTAGAACCGCTCGGTCTGCTTTCTTCGAAATCTCAATTGTCACCTTGCCGCCGTCTACATTATAGCGGATTGCATTATCGCACAAATTATAAATTATTTCGTATATATAGTGGCGTACACCATAAATTTTGCAAGGCTCGCCCTCTATGCTTAAGTCAATATTTCTCTTTGCCGCCAGCGGTTCAAGAGCTTCAATAACTTCTCTTGAAACTTCATCGAGTTCCACTGTTTCGGTTGGGGGCTCGTGGTTTTCATCCAGCTGAGAAAGACGGATGATATCGTTAATCAAGCTGACAAGACGGGCTGCTTCCTTACGGATATTAGAGGCAAATCTTACTGTATCCTCCGGCTTTACAAGTCCATTTTCAAGCAGCTCTGCACTTCCAATAATGGACTGCAACGGAGTCTTCAGTTCGTGTGTAACATTTGCGGTAAATTCCCTGCGGTTTCGCTCTGCAAAAGCACGGTCGGTAATATCAAAGGCAAGAATAACTGCACCCAGTATTTTGCCGTCAGATTCAATAGGGTTGATAGTAAACTGATATTCGTTTCCGGCTCTTTGCTCGGTATACTCCCCGTGTTTACCTTCCAAAGCATTCCAAACGGCTTTGTTCATTCTACTGGTGCAATCAAGCAAAAGAAAATCGCTGCCTTTTGCATCGTTTTTAACATCAAAAATCTTTTTCGCCGCGGTGTTCATACTAAGCACCATACCACACTCGTCAAGCAGAATAAGCCCTTCATTCATAGAAGATATAATTTGCTCAAATTCATCTGATTTGCGGCGCAAAGCCTCCATTTGCGCCTTGATTTGGTTACGCTGCTTATGTACTTTTGTAAGTATAGGAATTAATTCCTCGTAGGTATTATTGTCGGCGGGATTTTCCAAATACAACTGCATCAACGGCTCGGTTATCTTTTTTGCCGTATTATTCGACAAAACAAATGCAACTATGGCTGCAATTAACATAATCGCACAAATTACAGGAAACATAGATAGAAGTAAAGCCCCAACAGTAAGCTGGCTTACAGAAATGCGGAGCACATCGCCGTTTTCAAGCAACACCGCTTCATAAAAAGTCTTTTGGGTAAGCGTGGAGGAATTTCTAGCACTGCTTCCTTTTCCGTTTTCGAAAGCTTCTATAATTTCTTCACGATCAGCGTGATTTTCCATTTCGTCAGCATTAGCTTCGGTGTCATAGAGTACGGTGCCATCGGCATCTACTACGGTAAAACGAAATACGGTGGAATCAAAGTTTTCAAAATATTCAACACCCACCTTGTTTGCAGTTTCTGCAACGAGGGATAGTTCTGCTTTCAGCTGATTGATCTGAGAATTGTTAAAATAGTTATATAAAAAGTTTGTGGTAATTCCGATGCTTGCAATAAGCACCACAAACGCTACTGTAAATATGGAGTGAAATATCTTTTTTGTCATACTTAAGCTGACGGGCGTCAAATCCGTTACGGTTTCGCTCGCCGCCTACCCCCTTTTCCTGCTAGTCTTAATTCTCCAGTCTATACCCAACACCAATGACTGTCTTAATCTGACCTCCGGCGTTTCCGAGTTTTTTACGAAGCGTTTTTATATGCATATCTACAGTACGGGTTTCGCCAATATAGTCAATTCCCCAGATTTTACTCATAAGCTTATCTCTTGAGAATACTATATTCGGATTTTGCATAAACAACCTGAGCATATCGAATTCCTTGTGTGTAAGCTCAATCTTTTTACCATCAGAAATTACCATATGTTCTTTTTCTTTTAAGGTAATACTTCCAACTGTAATATCATCAGACTGAGTTTCTTTTGCGGTGCGGCGTAAAACGGCATTGATACGGGCAACCATTTCCATCATTCCAAAAGGCTTGACTAGATAATCGTCAGCACCGGAATTAAGACCGCCAATCTTATCAATCTCCGTACCCTTAGCCGTTGCCATAATTACAGGAATATCCTTATATTCTGTTTGGGAACGCAGCTTACCAAGCACCTCAAGTCCGTCCATTTCGGGCATCATAATGTCAAGGACAATCAACTCAGGTTTTTCGTTTTTTAATGCTTCAAGCATGGAAGGACCGTCAGCAAAGCCACGAGCCATAAATCCCGTTTGTTCTAACGTATATACTTCAATTTCACGGATGGTACTGTCATCATCAACACACCAAATCATGCTTTCCCCTCTCTTTCTTAAAGCACTTATTTTACATTATAAATTATAGTATATTTTTCCTCAAATTGCAATTGAAAAATGCATCAGACAAAGGAAAGATACTTCTTTGTATATTCAGCATATTTTTCTCTGTAGAATTCGTTGTCGCTTCTGAGCAGTTTAAGTGATTCGTGCAGATTCATATTCTGATTTTTCATATCCATAACACAACCCGCAATATTGGAGCAATGGTCGGAAACTCTCTCCATATTGGTGATAAGGTCGCTCCATACAAAGCCCACGTCAATGCCACAATCACCCACGCGCAAGCGGTCAATATATCTTGTGCGCAAAAGTTCCTTCATTCTGTCAATAACCTGCTCAAGCGGTTCTATATGGCTCGCCTGATCTGCGTTGTTTTCTATAAACGCACTATATGACAGCGTTACAATCTCATGAGTTGCGGCTGAAAGGGAATCCATTTCGGCTTTTGCGTTATCGGAGAATTCAATACCCTTTTCACGCATTTCCTCAGCAGATTCAAGAATATTGACTGCGTGATCTGAGATGCGTTCAAAATCTCCAATCGCTTTTAGCAGCATAGAAGCCATCGCGCCTTCAGTTTCATTCAGCTGCTTCATGCTAAGCTTTACAAGGTAGGTTCCGATTATATCTTCAAAATGGTCTGTTTTATCCTCAGCTTCACGAATGTTCTTTGCTTTTGTTTTGTCATAGTTGTCGAGACATTCAATACTGCTTTTTAGTGCTTCGGTTGCAACCTTAGCCATATCGCAAGTAAGATTGTGTGCACATTCCAATGCAATCGCCGGTGTTACGAGAAGTCTGTCATCAAGCTCGGAAGCCTTTTCAGGAATACTGGAATCAGGAACAAGCTTGTATGCGAGCTTTTCAAGCAATCCGGACATAGGAAGTAACAGCAAAGTACATGCAATGTTAAATACAGAGTGTGCCGTCGCAATACCTGCAAATGTAGCAGATGCGTTGAGCATTGCAGGTGCAAAAAGTGCTTTTGCTAAAGAGAACACACCAAGACAAACTATCGTTCCTATGATATTAAAGCTTAGATGCACAAGAGCGGCACGTTTAGCATTTTTTGTTGTACCAACAGAAGAAATCATTGCAGTAACGCAAGTACCGATGTTTTGTCCCATAATAATCGGAATTGCCGCACCGTAGGATACTGCACCTGTAGCAGCCAATGCCTGAAGAATACCGACGGATGCAGAGCTTGACTGAATAATTGCCGTAAGTACAGTACCTGCAATCACACCCAAAATCGGGTTTTTAAACATTAAAAACATTTCCTGGAATGCCGGAACATCTCTCAAGCCTGAAACGGCTCCGGTCATTGATTCCATACCAAACATCAATGTAGCAAATCCAAGAAGAACCATACCGATGTCTTTTTTCTTGTTACTCTTCGTGAACATAAAGAGAATTATGCCGATCAAAGCGAGTACGGGTGTAAAAGACGATGGTTTTAGTAATTTCAGGAAGATATTGCTTCCCGAAATACCGCTAAGACTCAAAATCCAAGCCGTAACGGTTGTACCGATATTTGCACCCATAATAACATGGATGGCTTGCTTTAAGCTCATTAGTTTAGAGTTTACAAAACCAACAACCATAACAGTTGTAGCCGAAGAACTCTGAATTACTGCAGTAACGCCAAGTCCGGTGAGCAAACCGGCAAGCTTATTTGTTGTCAGCTTTCCAATCAGAATTTCGAGTTTACTGCCTGCACTTCTTTCTAAGGCTTCTCCCATAAGATTCATTCCGAAAAGGAATAAACACAGTCCTCCTATGAGCGCTAATACATCAAAAATGTCCATTTTAACAACCTCGCGTTTCCATAATCTTATTTTTTAACTTGTATTATTTGTATTTACGCTTATTTTACAACCAGACTGTAAAATTCGTTATCAAAAAGGTGTAAAATCGATGTAAAATCGTATAAGCCTTGATTTTATTACTTGCAGTTCACGAAACCTTAGCACTAAAAACACGCATAAAACAAGGGTCCGGAATACTCCGAACCCTTGTTCATTTTATCTTATTTAAAGTATCTCTTTAAAAGTACTTCAAGACCTTTGCCGTGGCGAGCTTCGTCGCGTGCCATTTCATGCACTGTGTCATGGATAGCATCAAGACCGTTTTTCTTTGCGCAAGATGCAAGGTCAAACTTACCCTGAGTTGCACCGTATTCACAGTCAACTCTCCAAGCAAGGTTATCCTTTGTTGTAGCCTTCATATTCGGCTCAAGGTCTTCGCCAAGAAGTTCTGCAAACTTAGCTGCATGCTCAGCCTCTTCGTAAGCTGCCTTTTCCCAGTAGAGACCAACTTCAGGATATCCCTCACGGTGAGCAATCCTTGCCATGCAAAGATACATACCAACTTCTGCACATTCGCCATTGAAGTTTGCCATAAGCTGTTCAAAGATGTACTTTTTATCTTCCTCTGAAATATCAGGATTGTTCTTTACAGTCTTTGCGTAAACACCATATTCGTGCTCTGCTGCAAGAGCTGCACCCTCCTGCATTTCCTTGAATTTCTCTGCAGGAACCTTACATACCGGACATTTTTCAGGAGCTGAATCTCCCTCATGCACATAACCACATACTGAACATACATACTTTTTCATACTAAAAACTTCCTTTCAAAATATAATTTAATCTTTTACGCAATCCTTACATATACCATTTATCAAAAGAGTGCAATCCCTAATATCAAACCCATCGATATCACCCACCGTGAGATTTACCCTGTCCTTTGGAACGTCATATAGCCTGCCACAAGATTTACAGTACATATGGTGATGTTCCTTGACTTCTCCATCGAACCTCGAATACTCTCCGCAATGAATTTCTAAAATGTCTCCCAATTCAACCAGCTGACGCAAGTTGCGGTAAACTGTTCCGAGTGAGATATTTGGAAATTCTTTTCTTAAAACGGTATATATTTCCTCTGCATCAGGATGCGTATCCACTGAGTGAAGCAAATTAGCTAAAGCCTCACGCTGTCGGCTGTATCTCATAACAACACCCCTTTGCTAAACAGTAATGATTACTGTTACTGATTAAATTATAACATTGAATTTACTGTATGTCAATATGTTTTTTTATGAATTTTGCAAAAACTTTTTCGTTGTCCGTCCATACATAAAGGAAGATATCATCAGGGGTATTATTTTTTATTTTTAAATCCTTTACGCCGTAAACAACTGTAGCATCATTCCCCTGCGGTGCATAGCCAACTGCTTTTGAATGATGATGTAGCTCCGTGATTTCAAGTCCGCTGTTTTGCGCCGCCATATAAATAGTTGTACTTACCTGACACACACCACCGCCGATGTCCCTAGCATGTTCACCATCTATGATAACTGATGCTTCCTTATACCCCGCCTTAGTACTCCTCTTCCCAGTTTTTTGGTTAAAGCTAAGCACCTCGCCGGGCTTAAGCACAGTTTCGGTAAGCGCACTGCAGGCAAGGCAGATGTTTACCATCCGGTTATCTTCCTTATCGCTTATCTTGGTAGAGGCTTCACCCATTACTGACTGTACAATCGTTTCGGTTTTCGCTTGTTGTGTATCAACGCGCACTTTTTCGATATTTTCGCCTTTGCATCCACTTAAAAGAACAATAATTGCCAAAATAAATAATTTCATATAAAAACACCTTCTCTTGATTATTTTAGTCAAAAGAAGGTGTTTAAATGTCTGTGAAATTGTGTCAGCGCATAGATTTGCCTGCACGCATATCCTCAAGAATTTGTTTTTTTACCTGCAGATAGTCCTCAGGAATTACAAATTTTTCTTCATCGGAAATAATTTCCATTTCTGCTATGGGATAAGGCATCGTTTCCTCTGTCAAAAATCCCATATCGTCGTACATAACCTCGGTGTTACAGGTATCGCAGATAAGGCCCGTATTGTCGCTGTTATTTTTATATTTACCATGTTTACCAGTTTCATAATAGCAACCCATACAGTCATTAAATGCTAGCCTGTATGTTCCGTCAGTTGCCTGTACTGCTATAATCTGAGTGTCAAGCTTTTTTGCTGAAATAAAAATAGCCTTTTCTTCTGTAACATCACTTTTTTGTATAACAATATCTTCAATTCTTTTGTTTATAGTTGACTCAAGCAATACTGCAATGAAAGCTATTACAACAATCGCTATTATACCAAGCAGTATTTTTCTGTTTCTGGAATGATTTTGTTCTTTAACTCGTTCTCTGACATTATCCACAATATCGACCCCTTATATTTTATGTTTTTATTATACCAACTAATATAAAGAAATGTCAAGCGATTAAGAAAAAAGAACTGCGGTTTTTAAAACCGCAGTTCTTAATATTACTTTCTTTCAATAAGGTGAATACCAAATCCACCGAATTCTTCTGCAAGGTATATGAACTTTCTTGTACCGTCGTCATTGTATGTTGCAGTTTCTTCGTTGAACTTAACACCTCTGTTTGAAAGGTGGTAAATTGCACGTTCAACGCTGTTTGTAAGAATTGCAATATGACCGCATTTTCCGGGTCCCTTGCTCTTCATAATTTCAAATTCACTGCCTACAAACATACCCTTTGCACTTTCACGCTCAACGGCTTTGCCCATAAGCATTGAAAGCATCTGAGCAGTTTTCTTAGCTTCTTCCTCGTTTTCGTTATTGATACCGATATGACCAACTGCAAGGTTAAGCATAATATCAACTGACTGTTTTGTAAGCTTTGTGATTTCTTCCCAGTTTTCGTTGTCGATATAGCTTTCCTTAACCATAAAGCTACCACCGCAAGCAACGATTTTGTTGCATCTTAAGTAGTCGTTAACATTGTCAAGGTTTACGCCACCTGTGGGCATAAACTTAACATTGCCGTAGGGAGCGCTCATTGCCTTGATTTTTGCAAGGCCGCCACTCTGCTCTGCCGGGAAGAACTTAACAACCTTAAGGCCAAGTTCAAGTGCCTGCTCAATTTCGGAAGGTGTTGTGCAACCCGGAAGCGGTGTAACACCGTTTTCAATGCACCAAGAAACAACCTTGGGATTAAAGCCGGGGCTAACGATGAACTTAGCACCTGCATTAAGAGCGCGCTGTGCCTGGTCGATAGTAAGCACTGTACCTGCACCGACAATCATATCGGGATATGCCTTTACAATTGAACGGATAGCTTCTTCAGCCGCATCAGTTCTGAAAGTAACTTCTGCTGCCGGAAGTCCTCCATCGATAAGAGCTTTTGCAAGACCAACTGCTTTTGAAGCGTCGTTTATTTTTATAACGGGGATAATACCTATGTTTGAAATTTCCTGCATTATGTTCATTTTATTTCTCCTTATCTCTGAACACGTCCGCTGCCGTCGCCACCAACAAGGTTGTCAACTTCTGCACGTGTTACGATGTTCATATCTCCGGGGATTGTATGCTTAAGAGCTGATGCTGCAACGCCGAACTCAAGAGCATCCTTGAAGTTCTTTCCGTCGAGCATACCGCAGATTACACCACCTGCAAAGCTGTCGCCACCGCCAACACGGTCAACGATCGGGCGAATTCTGTATTCTTTTGAATGATAGAATTCTTTTGTATCTCTTGAATAAATACAAGCAGACCAGCCGTTATCTGATGCTGAATGAGAAACACGAAGTGATGAAATAACATATTCGAAGTTGAACTTTTCAACCATCTGCTCGAAAATGCTCTTGTATCCTGCAAGCTCAAGTTCGCCGCTTGTAACGTCAGTTTCGCCGGGCTTGAAGCCAAGTACCTTTTCAGCATCCTCTTCGTTACCGATACATACATCAACGTATTTCATAAGGTTTGACATGATACGCTGAGCCTTTTCGCTTGACCAGAGCTTCTTTCTGAAGTTAAGGTCACAAGATACCTTTACGCCCTTTGCCTTAGCTGCGATAAGAGCCTTTTCTGTAAGCTCTGCTGCTGCATCAGAAACAGCAGGTGTGATACCTGTGAAATGGAACCAGTCGCATCCGTCAAAAATTTTATCAAAGTCAAAATCTTCAGCTACTGCTGTTGAAATTGAAGAATGAGCTCTGTCGTAAACAACATTTGACGCTCTCATAGCGGCACCTGTTTCAAGGAAGTAGATACCAAGTCTTTCGCCGCCACGTGCAATGTTATCCGTCTTAACATTCATCTTGCGAAGTGCAGCTACTGCACATTCACCGATGGGGTTTGCAGGAACCTTTGTAACAAATTCAGCATCATGACCGTAGTTTGCAAGTGATACTGCAACGTTAGCCTCACCGCCGCCGTAGCAAACATCAAACTCGTCTGCCTGTAAAAATCTTTCAAAGTTAGGTGTTGAAAGACGAAGCATAATTTCGCCCATAGTAACAACTTTTGCCATAATTCTCTCTCCTTATTTAAATAATATATTTGACATTTTTTCCTACTAAATATATAATAACACCATAACAATAAACATTTCGTCAACTATATTGTGAAATATGTCAAATATATTATGATTTTAAGGTGGTGTAAAAATGTATACAGAGGATAAAAAAACAGAGATTGATTTGCGTAGCGATAGTCTTTTAAATGTATTTCACTCTACTTTATCTACGCAAAGCGGTATGTTTACCGAGCATCATCACACCGCCTGTGAAATAACTATGGTGCTTTCAGGCAGCGGAATATATGCGACAAAGTCTGCAGAATTTAATTTCAAAAGCGGTGATATATTCTTTTTCAGCACTAATGAATTTCACTGGATAAAAAAGCTCGACAGCAGTGCAGATTTCCTTAATGTGCATTTTGAGCCGAGATACATCTGGTCTGAAAATTTCGGAATATCAAACGCAGGTCTTATAAAAATGTTTTTCAACCGCAAAGGAAGTCCCATAAACAAACTTGACGCTAAAAATCCGTCAACAAAGGAAATACGCAGACTTATTTTCAGTATCGAAGATGAGCTTAGCCGCGAGCTTCCCGAATATAAAACTATGGCAAAGCTTCACCTTGTAAATATACTCGTAAATATGCTTCGTTCATACGAGGGTAAAATTTCCGAGCAGTATATTTCTTATAATTCACAGACGCTTCGTGCAATTGAAAACGCCATTGATTTTATAGACAACAACTTAGAAAGCGACATTTCACTTGAGCAGCTTTCCGAGATTGCACATCTCAGCAAAACATATTTTTGCGGTCAGTTCAAAAAGCTTAACGGAATTTCGCCGTGGGAGTATATCACCATCAAGCGAATTGAAAAGGCAATATCCTACATAGAATCTACAAATCTTACAAAGCTTGAAATTGCTGCAAGATGCGGGTTTAACAACACTTCAAACTTTTATCACGCTTTCAAGCGCATAACGGGAAAAACACCAAAAGACTATATCAACTGATGTTTTTACGCAAATTAAAAAGCGTTTTCTTTTCTATTCTTGAAATCTGCACCTGGCTGAGTCCCATTATGCGTGCAACCTCGCTTTGCGTTTTTTCTCTGTAAAATCTAAGCATAATAATCTGCCTCTCTCTGGGGGGCAGTTTTTTTATTTCCTCTTTAAGGCAAACAAGATTTATTAGCTCGTCCTCGCCACTATCCTGGCTGCATATTTTGTCTATCAAAAGAATTGGCGTTCCGCCCTCGTCGTGCACCGATTTGAAAATAGATTCGGGTGCGGAGGTAGCTTCAAGCGCAACTGTTACGTCGGAAAGTTCACAGTCAAGCTCTTTTGCTATTTCACAAAGCGTTGCCTCGCTCCCCTTTTTTACAGATATTTTTTCAGCAACCATCTTCGCCCTTATGGCAGTTTCTTTAAGAGAACGGCTTACCTTTATCATACCGTCGTCCCTGAGAAAGCGGCGTATCTCGCCCAAAATCATTGGCACGGCATAGGTGGAAAACTCCACATCAAATGAGGTATCAAACTTTTTGATTGCCTTCATAAGTCCTATTGCCCCTATCTGAAACAAATCGTCGCTTTCCACTCCTCTCCCGCTGAACTTTTTTGCAACACACCAGATAAGTCCACGATTTTTCACTGTCAGCGTTTCCAGAGCGTTTTTATCTCCCGACTGTGCAAGCTGTATCAAACGGTAGTTTTCGTTTTTCATGATTGCACCTCAAAGCTGTTTTGTCATTATAACAGTGGTTCCCTCACCTATTTCGCTTATGATATGTAGGCTGTCCATAAAGCTTTCCATCACCGTAAAACCCATTCCGCTTCTATCACACTCGGGTTTTGTTGTGTAAAGCGGCATACGTGCCTTTTCAATGTTTTCGATACCTACACCTTTATCGCTGATTTTCACACTAAGGAGCCTGTCCTCAATGCTAAGTTCCATCGTAACCTTACCCTTTTCGCCTGCATAACCGTGAATAATTGAGTTTGTTACCGCCTCCGAAACTGCCGTTTTGATATCCGCCATTTCTTCAATTGTCGGATCAAGCGGCATTACAAAGCCCGATACAATTATTCTTGAAAGGCTTTCGTTAATTGATTTTGCGTCAAATTCAGCTTTCATATAGTTTTTCATTCTTTCGCACTTCCTTCCCGAAAACTTTTGCTCGCCTCATCAGCTGTTTTATAATAAGGTATGATTTTTTCAATGCCGCTGAGAGCTATAACCTTGCGTATGCTTTCGCTTCCTCCGCTTAAAACAAGCTCCTTGCCTAACGAGCACACAAGCTTGTATCTGCCGATTATAAGACCTATCCCCGATGAGTCCATCATGCTCACATCGGTAAGGTCAATAATTACGTTCTTTTTTTCACTTTCTTGAATTTCAACATCCATTTTGCTTTTTATAATTGCCGCTTCGTACTGGTCAAGCTCTCCCGATAAAAATATGGCAAGAGCATTTTTATACTTTTTTGTTTCTGTTCCCACAACGATTACTCCTCTCATAATTTAATCAATATTTTATCATATAAGGGAGTAAAAAGATTGATAACCTTTGTCGCAAAAAATGTTTGTTTGTATAAAAAAAGGGACAGTAAAACATTTGGATTTTACTGTCCCTCAGCGATTTAAAGAATTATACAGATAAGTCCGCCACTGCCTTCGTTTATAATCCTTTGCAGTGTTTCCTGAAGCTTTTCACGGGCTTCATTTGGCATTTTTGAGAGTTTTCCCTGTAAACCCTCGTTTACAAGGTCGTGGAGTGATTTACCGAAGATATTTGATTCCCAGATTTTAACGGGGTCATTTTCAAATTCGCTGAGAAGATAATGTACCAGTTCCTCCGACTGCTTTTCACTTCCGACAATTGGGTTAATCTCAGTTTCTATGTCAGCTCTTATAAGGTGGATTGAGGGTGCACTGGCACGTAGTCTTACGCCGTATCTTCCACCCTGACGCACGATTTCGGGGTCTTTAAGACTTAATTCCTCTATTTCGGGCGAAACAATACCATAACCTGTTTGTCTGACCTGCAATAG
>JAZRPN010000174.1:0-6409 GCA_045649225.1 Clostridia bacterium
GTCAGACGCCGCACTGCGCAAAAAAGAGTTCGAACAAAGCGATGTTGAAGATCTTTTATCGCCTTGGCAAAAAGATGTGTCTGCGATTTCCTGAATTTCCTTAAACGAATTTTCGCCACAATATATTATAATTAAAAATAAGTAGCACATTGGGCGACAAAGCGGCTGACAAAAGTCAGCCGCTTTTCTGTGTGCAACTGTTTTTGATTATAAAATAAAAGAGTACAGTTTTGCTACTGCCCCCTTTTGACGGAAACTACCACTTGTAATTGCAATTTTTACAGTGCATTGTTTTTCTGACATTGTCACTGAACAAACCAAACAAAGCACCGCCAACTATCTTTGATGAAAGAGATATTTTTTCTACATTTGGACTACCGCAAGTAGGACATTTAGGACGGTATTCTTGTGATATGTTAGCTGTTTGTTTCATAGAGTTCATTCTACGCAACGAAGCCTCCCGTTGTCCCTCGCGGATAGCTGTTATAAAGTCTTTATCAGATAAAATCCCAATTTCTTTTTCGATATAATTTTTATAATCTCTGTATTTTTCTAATATCTCTTCGTCAGTCATCTCAAAAATTTCTTTTTCTCGTTTGCTTTCGATTGCCGAGTCTAAAACGGTTAAATCTCCACCACATACAGGGCATTCGTCAAAAGAAAGACTTAAATTCATACAGCATTTGTCACAATATTTAACCACAACAATCCCCCCTATCAAGACAATCAAAATATTTTATCAAACACATTCTTTGTCATCAGCAAGAGAGAAGCATAAAGCAAATACTCGCCTAAAAAGTCACTAAACTCTGCTGTGACACAATTAGCTCTGAACCAACTGATATCAAGACACACACCATTACCGACGATATGCCTGCTTATGGTAATGCTAAACTGTGTTATATAATCATTATACCATAAAATATTGAAAAATGAAAGTGGTTTAAATAAGACACCTTAAGTCCTTTTTAACAATCGGCTATGCCGGTCTTTTTTTATGCTCGAAATTTGCAGAAAAGAGTAGTTTTGTATCTCTTTGTCGAATTTCGCTTAATGAACATTTTGTAAACTTTTCAAAAAAGGGGTTGGAAAAAGGCCGTTTTTTCTCCTTATTATTGAGGGGGTTTTTGCGGAATAAAAAATTTCCGTTCAAATCTTAAGGTTTTGGAAAAGAATTTGCCTTAATAAAAATCAGGGATAAAAAGTTTTTCAAAAAATTTTTGCATTTAGGAAAAGAAGTGTCCGCAATGGGTTTTAGAATATATTTGAAAATTTTAAATTTTTTCAAATGTATAGGTTTCTTTGACATTTGGCTGTTATTATGACCTTGAGGAAGAAAAGAAAGGCGGAAAAATTTTTAAAACTTTTTTCTCAAAGGTATCATTTTTTGACCCCTTTGGCTGCTATGATGATACCGAAATCAGAAAACTGTTTAAGATTTTTTCAAAAGTGAAGGTTTCCTTCACCTTTGACTGCTATTATGACTTTGAAAAGAAAATTTTTTTGAAACATATCAAATAATGAGTAGTTTCACAGGTATTATGACAGTAGAAAAAGCAATATCTCGCAAAAAAATGTCGAAAACTTTTTTCAAAAAACTTCTTGAAACCACCCAAATAATGGGAGGTTTGGCTGTTATGATAGCAGTAGAAAAAGAATTTTGATTGAACCTTGACAAAGAAAGCGCGCAAGATAACGGCGTTGCAGTATAACAAAAATCGGAAACAGATAATGATACTTCTGCATAGTCACAGTTCGAGCGTTAAGAGCGTCGCAAGCAATGAATGCAGTCCGGGCGGATGCCGGGAAGGTGAAATTCCTATGGATTGGTTGCCGCACATCTCCGATTAAACTAGCTCATATTGTACAAGCGACTTTGAATATAATGGTTGATACAAAGCAAATCGCGACACGGTTTTATACGGCTAAATTTCCGCCGCTATGCGTTATAATGCTCGCCAATACAAAAGTATTAGCTGTGCTTTTGCCTTTATCGACGAAAATTTTTCTCGTCTAAAACTAAATAAACGTATCAGATTCACTTTATATCAACCCAAGAAAGGAGGCGTTGCTTTGTGGAGAATATGAACGAGTCAAAATGGCAGATTTTTACCGATGCGAAAGACCTTGAGGCAAACACCGCATTTACCCTTGAGCTTCAGAAAGCAATGCTTCTTGCTCTTCTTGAAAATAAAAAGCTCAACTTCAGGCAATATGAAGAAGCCCTCGCACTTTTGGAAAAGAAAAAGCTCGGACAGTAAAAAATTTTTTTGGCAAAAAGACTTGACAAATTGGCAAGTTTGTATTATTATATACTTGTATCACCACAGATACGAAAGAAAGGACGGAGAAAAATGGGCAAAGAATTAGGTAAGCGCATTTTAGATGCTTTGCAAAAAAATCACATGACGCAAAGGCAGTTAGGTGAAACCATCGGTATTACAGAAGCTGCTTTATCGAGATATATCTCGGGTGATCGTGAACCCAAGCCGGAAGTTATTGCAAATATCGCAACTGCGTTGCATACAACTTCGGACTACTTGCTGGGCATTGAAAATGACGAATTTAATCTGTTCGGAATAAAGCGGATAATTGCACGAAATGCAGGCTCACTGACAGAGCAAGAAAAGAAAGAGCTTATAAGCGCAATTTTCGGAGAGGAGTAAACCTTGGCATTGAAATTATCAGATCAGCGACTTGAAGAAATTAAAAATATCGTAGTTGATATGTATGAAAAGTATGATATTTCCTGCGCTCCCATCAGTGGCTTTGAAATCGCAACTAAGATGGGGATAAAGGTTATTCCTTACTCAGCATACAAATTAAAACATCGTTATCTTTTGTGGAAAGAGAGTAACGATGGATTTCTGGCAGAAATGCAAAGCGGTGAATACCGAATCTTTTATAATGACAGTATAGATTATAGGCGCGTAAACAATACTATCATGCACGAAATCGGACATGTTATATTAGAACACAGCGAAGATAGCGAGCTTGCAGAAAAAGAGGTAAAGTTCTTTGCAAAGTATGCGCTTGCTCCCCCGGTGCTTATTCACAGATTGAAATTAAAAACAGCTATAGAAATTTCAGAAGTATTTGATATAAGTCTTGAGGCGGCAGGTTATGCTCTTGAGTATTACCAAAAGTGGTTAAGGTTCGGAAAGCGCAATTATACTGCGTACGAGCTTAAAACTATAGAACTCTTTAAGAATGCAATATAGAGAGGCGGTGGTTAATTTGATTGTTTTTAGACAAAAGAAAAAACACATCGATAAGTTGTTACCAGCAACTTAACAATGTGTTCATTTCGGATATGCCAAGGCATACCACTAAGCTATGGTTGTATTTTAGCATATCCGTAAATGAAAATCAAGACCTTATAAAGATTTTTAACATTTACGGAGGTAAAACAATTAATGACAGACGAAAAATTTAATAATTACGATGTTTTTCATTCGTTTTTGGTAAGTGATGCCGACTATGACGGAGACATAGAGCTACCGGTAATTCGGACAAGTGATGCTATTCCCGATAGAGTACTTCCCTTTTCAAGAGCGATGGAACAATCAAGGACCGACTTTGATTTTTGGGTAATTTTCTATGAGCACGATGCAAAGTTCGAGCGACTTTGGCACAATCCAAAGCAGTATTTAGACAGGCTAAAAAAGTTCAAAGGAGTTATTTCTCCTGATTTCAGCCTTTACAGAAATATGCCTTTATGTATGCAGATGTGGAATACATACAGAGGCAGAGCTTTGGCATGCTGGCTTCAAAAGAATGGAATTGAAGTTATCCCAAATGTGAGATTTGGCGATGAGAGAACATTCTCATTCTGTTTTGACGGTATTGAGAAAAACAAGACCGTGGCGGTTGGAACTCATGGCTGCATAAAGCGAAAAGAGGACAAGGATTATTTCAAGGCAGGTCTTAAAAGGCTGGTATCGCAATTATCACCTGAAAACATAATTGTTTATGGTTCAACGCCGGATGATATTTTCAAGCCGTATAAGAATAAAGGTATAAATATTATCCCCTTTGAAAGTGAATTTTCAAAGTCTAGAAAGCAGGTGACTGCTTAATGGGCGGTGGTGCAGGCGGAAATTTTGGCAGAACAAAAGGTAGTATTAGGCGAAGCAAATCAAACAGAAACAGCCACCTTTACGGGAAACCTGGTCAAGTTAAAAAAAGCGGATACAAGGAAACTTATATCGGAACTGATGGCCGTGCAACAAAAGAAATACACTATACGGACCACGGTAATTCTAAACATCACACAAACCCACATGAGCATATTATACGGTGGGACAAAGATGGTAATCCGTTATTTGGCAAAAAATAAGGAAGGAGCTTTTTGCAATGAAATACGATAATAACTTTTTAGATGAGAGAGATTTGGTTGATTCTTTGAATAGAGGATGTGAAGTAGAGTTCTTGTACAACGATAAGAAATTCTCTATTACTCACACCGATGAAGGAATCAGCATCATTGAGTTTTACAACGAAGATAGCGAAAAGACATACGCTGATGCCGAAAAGGCTCTCGAATACGAAATCGACGGAAAGACTTTAAGAGAAATTATTCCGGAAATGAAAATAACCGACAGATCTTTTTAACAATTGAATATCCATATTCCAAAAAGATAAGCATTCGTGCTTATCTTTTTTCTTTTGCGAATAGAATTATATAAGTTGGGAAAGTTTTGCGGCATAAGCATAACAAAAGATAAACTTTAATAGAAAGGAGAGATATTATGATTTATGTAGCGGCGTACTGCCGAGTATCGACGGACAAGGACGACCAGGCGAATTCATTTGAAAGTCAAAAGAGGTATTTCGAGCAAGAGATAAACCGAAACCCCGATTGGGAGCTTTATGAAGTTTATGCCGATGAGGGTTTAAGCGGAACGAGTACCGAAAAGAGAAAAGCTTTTCAGAAGATGCTCGATGATGCAAGGCTTGGCAAATTCAGTCTGATTCTCACAAAAGAGGTCAGCCGTTTTGCGAGAAACACATTGGATGCCATTATGTACATCCGAGAACTACGAAGACTGGGCATCGGCGTTCAATTTATTTTGGACAGGATAAATACCCTTGAAGACGATTATGAGTTTAAGATGACGCAAAATGCGAGCTGGGCGCAGGAAGAAAGCAGAAAAACCTCCGTGCGAGTAAAATGGGGGCAACTGCGGCAAATGGAGCGTGGTGTTGTTTTCGGACGCAGTATGCTCGGCTACGATATAAAAGACGGCAAGATGTACATAAACGAAAGCGGTGCAGAGATCGTGCGACTAATTTATCACAAGTTCGTGCGTGAGCACAAGGGTACATGCACGATTGCCCGTGAGCTTCGGGAAGAGGGCTATAAAACCCTAAAAGGAAACAGCACATGGTCCAACACCACCATTCTGAAAATCTTGCGAAACGAGAAATACTGCGGTGATCTGCTGCAGAAAAAAACTTATACGCCCGACTATTTAACTCACAAGAAAAAATACAACAACGGTGAGGAAGAAAAACCATATATACGCGACCATCACGAGCCGATCATCGACCGTGAGATGTGGGACGAGGCACAGTACATACTCGACAAGAACAGACCGTCGGAAAAAATCCGTTCACAACACACAAACCGCTATCCGCTATCGGGGAAAATTAAGTGCGGACACTGCGGAAGTTCATTTTCGGCAAAGTACAAGCGCAAGAATGGACCTACTCCCTACAAGGGTTGGCACTGCAACACGCACTCCACGCAAGGCAAAAAACACATTGACAAGGCGGGAAACGAAGTCGGCTGTGATTTAAACTGTCAGATAAGCGAAAAGGATTTTATGGCGATTCTGGCGCAGGTTATGGCATCCGTTGACGTAAACAAAGAGAAAATCACAAACGAGCTTTGCGATATTCTCTCCGTAGTTCTGAAGAAAAATCTTGATTTTGAGGACGATACGGAAAAGCTTTCAAAAAAGCTTGAGGAAGACCGCAGGAAAAGCGATATGCTTCTCGACTTATATCTGGGAGGTGATTTAACAAAAGAGGATTACAGACGAAAAAAAGAGGAATACCAAAAGAGCATTGATGACCTTGAAAAAAGACTCTCGGAGCTTCGCAAAAAGCAAAACTCTACCCTGGATGTAAAAAAGGCGGTAAAGGATATCCGAGCACACATAAAAGGCGTGTTCGACGGTGTAAAGCAGGACGAAAACTTCTATAAATACATCCTCGATAAGATAGTTGTGAACTCCAGAGAGGATATGGAAGTGTATTTAAACCTTTTGCCGTTTCGCTGGAAAATCGTTGCAAAATCAGCGTTTTCGGGGGATTTTAATTTGGGTACCTCAAAAAACACGATGTACCTACATCAGTCAATATCCCTTTTACCGTGTCATACGGCATTGCATATCTCTGATTG